>JAJYRX010000240.1 GCA_021793875.1 Pseudomonadota bacterium | reverse complement strand
TTATTTGCAGGTTGATGTGGCAGAACAGAGCGATAAAAAAGATAACAATGAACCGTTCTCTATGCCGTCAATACCAATAACAGCGTCTATAGACAAACTTACTTTGGGTGGTTTGCAAATTGCGCAAAGTCACAATTGGCTGTCGTTTGCTCTAGGAAATACAAGGGCCAGCGCTCAGCTTAATCAAAGCTCTGCAAATGTAAACATTAATGAGCTGGAGTTTCACTTCCTTGAATCGGGAAAGGTCTTTAATACCAATTTAAACGCACAGTTAACCTTAAAAGAGTTATCAGATAGCTTGCCATTTGAAGCAAATATAGATGCTTTGTCCGAATCAGTAGGTGAGGGTGAAGTTCTATGCGCACGGTCGTACATGGACAGCCTGCCTGTAGATGAGGAAAGCAATTGTGATTTACGTACGCTGTTGTCAGCTAGCGGTGATTTGCAGAATGTTAAGGCTACTCTTGATGCCAAGGGGCAAGGGTTAGATCTTATCTTGCTTGCCAATATAGATTTAGAGTCTGGCTTCCCATTAAGAGATGCTGACATTGACCTGGTTATGTCTGATGGATCTAGTCTAAAAGCCAATATTGACTGGCTACCTATATATTCTGATTCTGATGAGGTGGGTAGTCATGTTGTTAAGGCTAGTCTTAATGCTCACGGTCTTGATGTAGAGGGTATTAGCGGTGGGGCACTACCATTGACAGGCTTAGGCGCAAGCGTTAATAGCGTAGTGCAGCTCGATACAGAGTTCATGCCTTCTTCGGTTATTTTGGATACAAAAATTGAAAATGGAACTAAATGGCTGAATGAAAATCTTGAAGGAACTATAAAGGCTGGGTTGCAGGGCGGTGTTTCTGATTGGCGTTCGTTAGTTGTAAGTGCGCTAAACACTGATGTAACAATTGGTGCAAACCATGTGGTTAGTAACGGTACTTTTGGTTTTGATGAGGCTTCGTGGGAGCTTTCCGTCGATGCTCCTAAGCTGTCAGACTTCTGGCCTGGTTTGCCAGGAGCTATTGTTGCCAGTGCCGAAATCACAGGTCAAATCAAAGATCACGGCGCACATTTAAAGTTAAGACATACTCCGGACAATGCAACCAACAAGCCTGGTGAAGCTCCGTCGCAGATAGATCTGGTTTTAAATGGCAGCTGGGGTACGAATGAACAGTTTCCCGACCAAGAGTCTTGGGTTGGTAGTTTGGGCTCAATCCAGGCTGAACATGCAGGGCTTGAAGTAAGCTCTAACTCACCTATGGAGTTACAGTTCATGCCATTTGCTTCAGGTGACCAGCAAATGTGGCACGCAGGGTCTTCAGATATTGTTTTAAGCTTAAATCAAGTTTCAGTTGTTGATGTACGTCACAGAAACTCATACGGTACGGCCAATGGACTATGGTCGTCTTCGGGTGAAGTGCCTCAAATTGAAATTAATGACAAACTCATAAAACAAATTGAAGATTTGCTTGATTTGGTTGTTGATGACTCATCAAAAGATCTGCGTAACCGTGGAGGTGTAAAAGTAGTAGGTGCTGAAGGTGGGCCTGAAACACGAATAACAATGGCCATGGATTGGGATGTAACAGCTGACGAAGCCTTGCGCGGTACGCTTAACTTAAATCGAATTTCTGGTGATTTAATGGTTCCAGCAGATGAGCCCTTCCCCCTAGGTTTGCAAGATTTTCAGCTTGCCGTCAGGGCCGTGCCAGCTGCTGGTGGGCGCTCTAACATTAACGCTGACCTTGCTATAAGCACAGCTGATATGGGTAATGTTAGTGGTACGGCATCCGTAGTTTTAAGTAAAACTCCTGAAGGTTTTGGCATACGAGATCAAGATCCTATTAAAGCCAATATAAATGCTGATATAGATGACTTGGCCTGGCTCAGCTTGGTTGCCGGTGATGCTCTTGAGTTTGGTGGTGCCGTTAATGCAGATCTAGACTTTACAGCCAACCTTAATGGTAACTGGAGTGGCAGTGGATCCATTAATGGATCTGACTTGAAAATAATTAGGGTTGATGATGGCATGCGTCTTTTGGATGGACGTATGACAGTAGTGCTAGATGATGATCGATTGGTAATTCAGGAATTATATTTCCCCGCCAGCTTAAGAGTAATACCTAGTGAAAGGCGAACTAAAACATGGTTGAGTAGTGAGGAAGCAGCTAATGGCTCTTTAAATGTAAGCGGGGATTGGTCATTTAGTGATTTCGCTGGTGATATACAAGTGAAGCTTGATCGTTTTCCTGTTTTACAAAGAGCTGATCGTTTTGCAATGTTTTCAGGCGAGCTTGATATATCTGCCATGCTGCCTGCTGTGTCCGTCACAGGCAAGCTTGTAGCTGATGCCGGTTGGTTTGATATAGATATGCTGGGAGGCATTGCAACCGTAGATAGTGATGTAGTAGTGCTTTATGGTGATGAAGATCCGGAAGAAGATGTTGATGTTCCCATGGATATATCACTAAGTTTAGGGGTTGATTTGGGTGACCGTTTTTACCTTACAGGGTTTGGTGTTAATACGGGTTTGGTTGGTACTTTGCAAGTAGTGATGGTAGACAACAAGCTTACCGGCATGGGAGCTCTTAGAACCCGTGGAGGTA
>JAJYRX010000239.1 GCA_021793875.1 Pseudomonadota bacterium | reverse complement strand
AGTTGCGGCTTCATCGACTTAGGTCCCCTTCGTCTAGAGGCCTAGGACACCGCCCTTTCACGGCGGCAGCAGGGGGTCGAATCCCCTAGGGGACGCCACTTTTTAACTAGTGGTATACCGCACGGAGCGGTAGTTCAGTTGGTTAGAATACCGGCCTGTCACGCCGGGGGTCGCGGGTTCGAGTCCCGTCCGCTCCGCCAAAATTTCCTTAAAAGGCTTACAGCATTAAGTTGTAAGCCTTTTATCATTTCAGGCTATACATCAAGCCCTGTGTTACTTGTAGTAACAACATAAACTAAGCAATAAAAACATATCGCAGATCAATTTTTAACAGATCTTACGATCTTTTAACGAATGTTTAATGCATTTTAACTACTTTTAGCATATAGGCGCCGTATCGGCTCAGATCAATAAGCGTATTAAAAAGCATATTATCAACACGTTTTAAAAACCATGTTGAACGAAATAAATGCACACTTTAATTCTAAGCATAAGCTGCAGCGTTGCTGTGTCAGTGCTATTGAAGCTAGTTAAACGATACAAAATAGACGTAGCTCAGGCAATTGCTATGAACTACGTAATTGCATTGTTGCTATGTGTACTACTTCTTAAGCCACAGGCCAGTTCACTTATACAACCATCCACCGCATGGTGGGTTTTAATAATGCTAGGCATACTGCTGCCAACTATATTTATTGCTATGGCAAAGGCCGTAGAGCATGCTGGAATAGTTCTTAGTGATGCAGCCCAACGGCTATCACTAATAATACCTTTATTAGCGGCATTTTTTGTGTTTAACGAAAACATGTCGACTACCAAGATTGCTGGTGTTACTGTAGCTATACTTGCCTTAGCTCTACTTCTAGTCAGAAAGGAAAACTCTTATCAAGTAACCAGCAAAGGCCATTATTCTGGTGCAATAATAAATAAGTTAAAGCCACCTTTTTTTCTATTATGCGTATGGCTTGGCTATGGCACTATAGATATATTATTCAAACAAATGGCTCGTAGCGGAACTGGCTTTGCAAGCAGTTTAGCGGGTTCTTTTATATTGGCTGGAATAATAATATGGTCATGGCTACTAATTAAAAAAACCAAATGGAGCATAACTAGTCTTAAGTTTGGTACCTTTTTAGGGCTGCTTAACTTTGGCAATATATTTTTCTATATAAAGGCGCACCAGGCCTTTCCAGACAACCCCACCTTAGTATTTTCAGCCATGAATACCGGTGTTATCACCATTGGGGTGCTTGTAGGTGCCGGATTTTTTAAAGAAAGGCTAAATGCCTACAATATTGGCGGTATATCGTGCGCAATATTAGCTATTATTTTGCTGGTTCCGCGCTAATGGTTTCTTCCTCTATAGCCATAGCTTCAGGGTCTGAGGACACATCAGACTCCACATCGACCCTAGGGTCGAGCGTGGCCATTACGTTAGAACTTTGCAAACTATCGTACATAGGCACAAACTGCGTTGGCGCATCTTTGCTGACGTGTTCGCCACTAACCTTTTTCTGACGAATAAATACTACTAATACAGAGGCGCATACAGAAACAAATACAAAATACACATTGCTATCGAAGTTACGCATTAAGACTCCTGCAATTAACGGCCCTATACAGGCGCCTAGCCCATATAACATATAGACAATAGCGCTTAACCCTACCCTGCGGTCTGGGTCTACATTATCGTTGGCAAAGGCTGTTCCTATGGGGTAAAGGGTAAATTGCAGTACACCAAAAATGCTAGAAAATAACACTAATACCCAGAATGGGAATACATACCAGCCCCACAAAGGCACACTTAACACCAATAAAAGTAAAGCGTTTACACGTATTAAACTTATACGACTAACACGATCTGCAAGCCATCCGAGAGGCCACTGTGCTACCAGCCCAGCAGCCACTGATGCTGCCACAAACAAGGCCACCTGCTGACTAGACAACCCTTGCTTTAATGCATATACCGGCGCAAGCCCGTAAAAAGCCCCGGTTATTAGCCCCGCTATAAACAACACGGTTAACGACAATGGAACACGCGCCAAATAGTACCTAAATGCTAGTGGTGCCGGCACTTGTAATGCCGGGTGTATGCGTCTGGTTAAAGTTACAGGAACAAGACTCATAACAAAACACATAGCCACAAACACAAGGGGCTTATGATTTAGATTCTCAAATATAGTAAGAGACAGCTGACCGAGAACTGTTCCAGCACCAGAAACAAGCATGTAAAATGCAAATACTACGCCACGGTTTTCATTTTCTGTTTGTTCATTTAACCAGCTTTCTAGAACCACAAACTGTGTCACCATTGCCAAACCGGCAAAAAAACGTAACACAAGCCAAACCCAAAGGTTGTCTATTAAAACCTGAGCTAATACCGCTACCGTAACAAACGCCGCACTAGCAGCATATGCCCTAATATGCCCAACGCCTATAATAAGCTTGTGACCTTGCCTGGCTCCAAATACAAGACCAAGGTAGTATGCAGCAATAAGGGCACCTACCCAGGTTTCTGATACCGAGCTAGATGTTAACCTTAAACCCATATATGTATTGAACAAGCCCGATCCACTTAGCAATACCAGGGTAGCTAAAATACCGACAACGTATTTACGT
>JAJYRX010000238.1 GCA_021793875.1 Pseudomonadota bacterium | reverse complement strand
ATCTCAATCAATCGTCAGTGCATGTTATAAAAAATCCTGGTGGAACAAATGAGCAGTTTGTTTTAGAACACTTAACTAATGCAAAGGTTAGTACTCATGAAAATAATGCTGAAATACCCGGCCTTATTGCAGAGGGAGATGGCGACGTCATGATTACCGAAACCTTTGAAGCCCTGCATTACAGCAATGAAGATGAACGATTAAAAGCGCTTTTTATTGAAGATCCGCTTACGCCTAAACACGAGCTTGGTTTTATGGTACCAATTGATGATGCGGACTTTATTCGTGTAATGCGCTTTGCATGGGATCTCATGGAAACACGTGGTGTTGTCAAACAAGCAGCTGATAAATGGCTTAAGTAAATGACACGTAAAGCTATAAGCGTTGCGCTTCAAGGAGGGGGCTCACACGGAGCCTTCACTTGGGGCGTGCTCGATCGTTTGCTAGAAGATGATCGCATCCATATAGAGGCAATAAGTGGTACTAGTGCAGGCGCTATGAATGCTGCTGCCTTACTTAGCGGCTACGCACGGGGTGGTGCAAGTGGGGCGCGTGAGTCTTTAAATAAATTTTGGTTGGCTATAAGTGATTACGCAGCTTTTAGTCCTATGCAACGAAGTTGGATAGATCAGGTAATGGGTAACTGGAGTCTGCAAAACTCGCCTGGATACCTTTGGGCTAATTGGTTTGGTAATCTGGTTTCACCATACCAAAGCAACCCTTTTAACCTTAGCCCGCTAAGGTCTGTTTTAAATAAATATATTGATATAGAGGCTCTGCGATCGTGTTCAAATATACGTATATTTGTTGCGGCAACAAATGTTCGTACCGGCAAAGCCAAAATATTTGACAGGGACAGCCTGTCTATAGATGCACTGTTGGCATCTGCATGCCTGCCGCACTTATACCAAGCAGTTGAAATTGAAGGGGAGGCATATTGGGATGGTGGTTACATGGGTAACCCGGTTATATGGCCACTTATTTATAAAGCAGAAACCGCCGATGTAGTGCTAATACAAATTAACCCCTTAACTCGTGAACAAACGCCAACAAGTGTAGATGATATTAACGACCGTCGTGATGAAATAACATTCAATTCATCGTTAATACACGAAATGCGGGCTATAGCTTTTGTACAGCGCCTGCTAGACCAGGGCGCTTTGAAAGAACCCTGGTCGTCACAATATAAAAATATGCGCATGCACATGATTAGTGATCCGCAAGGCATGGAAGACCTAGGTGCTAGCAGCAAAATGAACGTTGAACATAGCTTTGTTATGCACCTTAAGAGCATGGGATACCAAACTGCCAACAACTGGATAAAGAGCAACATTAGTAAAATAGGTAAGTCGTCAACATTAGATATACGCTCAACTTTTTTATAGTGTTGCCTTAGCCAGGCTTATTAACTTCCAACCCTCTTATTACTGCTGGGCGAGTTGCAATTTTATCGGCCCACCTTATGACGTTGATATATTTTTCTGCATCCAGAAACTTAGCTGCGCCTTTGTAAACCCTGTTTTGAACTAGTCGTCCGTACCACGGAAAAATTGCCATATCGGCAATAGAGTATTCGTTGCCAGTTATATATGGTTTGGTTTTCAGCTCTTTGTCTAAAACATCAAGCTGTCGCTTAACTTCCATGGTGTACCTATCTATTGGGTACTTATAATGTTTGGGTGCATATGAAAAAAAGTGCCCAAACCCGCCTCCAAGAATTGGGGCGCTAGCCATTTGCCAAAACAGCCAGTTTATACATTCAGTGTGTTGGGTATGGTCTTTTGGAATGAAGCTATTAAACTTATTCGCAAGGTATATCAGAATAGATCCAGATTCAAATACTCTAGTGGCTGGCGAGGTGCTGTAATCCATTAATGCCGGTATTTTTGAATTTGGATTTACCGCTACGAACCCGCTGCTAAACTGATCTTTATTCATTATTTCTATTTGATGCGCATCGTATGAAGCTTGTTGCACACCATGTTCGAGCAGCTCTTCTAACATTATGGTTACTTTTTGACCATTAGGGGTGCCTAGCGAGTACAGTTGTAGGTCGTGCTTGCCTATAGGAAGTTCACGCTCAAACTGAGCACCAGCCGTAGGCCTGTTAATACTGGAAAACTTGCCTCCGGTTTCGTCTTCCCAAGTCCATACTTCAGGAAGTTTATATGCATCGGTCATTTGGGCTCCTTGATATACAACAATTTCTACTGATACCAAGGATAACCCAAATGTACGGCTACTTTATAGATCCGTATTTATTCTAGTGAGTTCTGTAGCTCTTGCCCGGCTGATTCCAAACTATCACCAGCACTTTCAGCCGCGTTATCAATACTTTCACCTGCTTTTTGTGCTGGGCCTTTCTTTTCACACCCTGCAACAGCAAAGGCAAAAGCAGCTGAAAGAAGCAAGACTAAAAACTGTTTTATTCCCAGTTTCATATATAACCTCCTACTAATGCTAAGTAATACCAGTGTATTAGTACTACTACTAAGTTTCATTGCCTTATATGTATAAATGTATCCAGAGGTACCGCACAGTAGTTTTATTGATTAACATACAATGACTAAAACATAAGAGTTGGGCTGTATTACCGTAATTACGTTGGTTATTTATTCAGGC
>JAJYRX010000012.1 GCA_021793875.1 Pseudomonadota bacterium | reverse complement strand
GTTGGGTGCTCTACCATAAGTTGTGGACCAGGCTGTATATTATGAATCATTAGTGCACCCAACATTAACGCCATTACTGCATCGCCTGGAATACCTAGCGTAAGTGTTGGGATAAACGCTGTAACAACAGCAGAACTATTAGCCGATTCAGGACCAGCAACACCTTCTATAGCACCACGACCAAAACGTTTTGGCTCTTTAGAGATCTTTTTTTCTAGTGCATAAGACATAAACGAGGCAAGCGTACCACCCGTACCAGGCAATAAACCAAAGAAAGAGCCTATACCGGCACCCCTACCTACAGCACCACCGGTACGCTTAAGCTCCTTGCGTCCGCGCCATAGCTCACGCAAACCAACCTTACTATCTATTACGGTAGCGCCTGACCCTAAGCGACCTGCACTGGCAAGCACATCGGCTATGCCAAACAAACCCATTGCAAGAGCTACCAAGGAAAGGCCATCTTGAAGCTCAGGTATTCCGAATGTAAACCTGGTTACTCCAGTGTTTACATCAGTGCCTACCACGCCAGCTATAAGACCAACCAGCACCATGGCCACACCTTTTAAGGCTGAGCCGCTAGTTAATGTTGAAGCTGCCAACAAACCAAGCAGCATTAGTGCAAAGTACTCAGCTGGACCAAACTGGAACGCAACCTCAACTAATAACGGGCTAAAAACCTTTATAAGTATTATGCCAGCCGTTGCACCTATAAATGATGAAACCATAGCGCTAAACAGAGCTGGCCCTGCACGACCCTGTCGTGCCATAGGGTTACCATCTAGACACACCACAGCGTGTGAAGGTGTACCCGGTAGGTTAAGAAGTATAGAGGTTACTGCGCCACCATAGCTGGTTCCATAATACAAACCAGCCAGCATCATAAGTGCACCCGCCGGACTTAAGCCATATGTTATAGGCAGCAGCATAGATATAGCTGCAAGCGCACCTATACCAGGCAATACACCTATAAGGTTACCAACAAATACCCCTATAAACGAGTAAAACAGGTTGCTTAAAGTAAGCGCTTCCGAAAACCCCAGAATTACGTTATCTAACATGGCTTTAACCCCAGGTGAATAGTGGAAACTGCATTTTCAGGCCATAATGGAAAATACCTGCAGCCAGCGCGGTAATAAAAACCCCTAGTAGCAATGCATCTTTAATACTATTTTCTTTGTCACCCAGAGCGGACAAAGTTACTAACACCATGGCTGCTGGCACTAGGCCACCATATTTACCTAAAACAACAAAAAGTATAATTCCAGCTATAACGCATAACCATGGTCGAAAATGAAGGCCAGTATCGGAAGACTCTTGCGTGTCATCAACAACTATAGACTCGCTTGCTACCATAAGTGCCGATATTCCTATAAGCATCCATCCAAGCAATAACGGGAAGTATCCGGGCCCCATTCGTGCAAGCGTACGCACATCGTAGTTAAGGCTGCCTATTACCGTACATATTCCTATTATCATCATTATGCCGGCAGGTAGCAGCTCTTTTGTGTTTAACCTCAACTTCACTTGCTCCTCCTAAAAATGCTGGTTGCTTAAACTCCAACCAAGCAAATAATAGAGCAAATGAACTGTGATTGTGTGAACAGAAAATTACAGTTTGGTAATGTTTATAGGGTTAAACCTAGGATAAGCCCGGGGTTAGCATTAGCGAAACTAATGTGCCCATTATGTAAACGTACTATGGCTTTAACGCTGGTTAATCCCAGCCCATATCCAGGCCTATCAGGGTCTAGCCTATAGAAATACTGACCTATATTATTTACTTCGTCCGGACTGATGCCTGGCCCATCATCTTGAACAACTATACGTGTAGCGTTAAAGCCCGTTATATCAATAGAGACAGACACTTTGCTAGTTGCATATTTAACTGCGTTATCTACTACATTCGCTATTGCAGTAGCCAAAAGGTCAGAGTCTCCCAAAACACGTCTTGGCTGGCTTTCATGAAACATAAGCTCAATATTGCTTTCTTCTGCCAAAGGCTGGTATAGGTCTACAACATCACGAACTATTGCAGATATATCTACAGCCTCAAAATTACGACGCTGCGCCCCAGATTCAATCTCAGCAATTTGTAGAAGCTTGTCAAACAAAGCAGTAAGAGACTCTATTTCTGTTGTGGCCATTTGTATAGCCTCTAGCTGTTCTTCACTAGTAGCGTCTGGGCGTTGGGCGGTTCTTAACCGCCCCAATATGCGCGTAAATGGTGTTCTAAGGTTATGTGCAACAGTATCGGTAACATGACGAACACCCTTCATAAGAGTGTCTACTCTGTCTAGCATGGCATTTATATCAGTGCTGAGATTGCTGAACTCATCGTTACTACCAACCACAGGTATACGCTGCCTAAATTGACCTGCTGTTATTTCACGTACAGTATTACGAATAAGGCCTACTCTTAGCTCCAGTTCTTTACGGAAAATGTACGTGCCCAACCCCACAAGCACAAAAGAAATAATTATTGCTGCCAGAGTAGCTCTTTTTATAAGATCTTGAATAGATCGTATTTCGTCCAGTTCTCTGCCTACAATAATAAGCGAGTCATCTTCCAGAAGCTTAGTATGCATGCGCACCATAAGGTCTACACCTTCACGTTGCACCATTACTTCAGGCAAAGCAGTATTTATTACCGCCACCTCGGGTACTTTATCGATATTGCCCGCTAGCTTCTTACGGTTAGAGTCCAAATACAGATAAACTTCTCTGTTAATATCCAGCGACTGCGCTACTAGCTCATTAATGGCTTGTATAACAGCATCTTTACCACCATCTTCATATATATTTGTCAGATAATTTATTCTAGAAGTTGTGGTAGAGTGCAACTGCCCATGCAATGTACCTACCGTTTGTAAATATATAAAAGCTGTAAGAGCCAGAGTACTAAGCGTAGCTAATAATCCGTAGTTAAGTGTAAGCCTGAACGCTACAGAATCCCACAGACTTTTTATAATTCCTCCAGACCTTTTTGCGTTCATACCAAACCTTGCTCATCAGCTATCTTAGAATTTTGTAGGATCGTATGTGTCAGACAACATATAGCCTGTTTTACGTATGGTATGTATAAGTTGCTTCTGAAAACCGCTATCAATTTTGTTACGCAGTCTGCTTACCTGAACGTCTATAACGTTACTTTGGGGGTCGAAATGATAACCCCATACAGATTCTAGTAGCATTGTTCTGGTTACCACCTGATCAGCGTGCGTCATAAGATATGCTAATAGCCTGAACTCACGCGGCTGTAAAGAAATAGTCTTGTCGCCACGCATAACTTTACGGTTAAGCATATTAAGAGTAAGGTCGGCAACGGTAATACTGCTTTGCACTTCACGGCTATTGGTACGTCGCATCAAAGCCTCTATGCGAGCCATAAGCTCAGAAAATGCAAATGGCTTGGTAAGGTAGTCGTCACCCCCAGCTTTAAGGCCTTTGACTCTTTCATCTAGCGCCCCAAGCGCACTTAGTACCAAAACTGGCGTTTTGTTCCCCATAGACCTTAAGGTAGACAGTATGGCAAGCCCATCTACCTTGTTGGGCAACATGCGATCAAGAATTATTATGTCCCATTCCTGGCTCGTGGCATACCCAAGAGCTTCTGCTCCGTCTGATGCAATAATGGCACTATACCCCTGCTCTGCCATACCGTTAGCTATATAGTTAGCGTTATCGTGGTCATCTTCGACAATAAGACAGCGACGCATAACAACCCCTAGTTTGCTATTGGGTTTGGCATAGCAGGCATTGAACGCTTATGACTAGATGAGTTCCATAAGTATATTATTCGTTCGTATGCGGCTAAAGGTATGGCTTTGCCTTCAAGGAAATCATCAATGTACTTGTAACTTACGCCTAAAGAATCTTCGTCGGACTGTTGTGGGTTTAAAGACTCAAGATCGGCCGTAGGCACTTTATTAACCAGCTTATCAGGTGCACCAAGGTAGCTAGCAACTTTTTTTACCATACGCTTGCTTAGTCGGCCTAACGGCATTACATCGGCGGCGTTATCTCCGTATTTAGTAGAAAACCCTACTAGGTTTTCAGCAGCGTTATCAGTACCCACAACTAGACCCGACTTAGCACCAGCTATTGCAAATAAAGCCACCATACGCTGCCGAGCTTTTATATTACCTAGTATGAAGTCTTTTTTAGCATCGTTTTGAAAGGTTAAACCTTGCTCCAAAAGACTTTGCATTAAGGAGTCGGCAGGCTCTTTTATATTTAACACCATAGACTCGTCAGCTTGCATAAGTTTTACGCTTTGCTCTGCATCGATTGAGTCAATTTGCTGGCCGTATGGCATGCGCACGGCTATAAGCTTTGCATTGTATTTGTGCTCTGCTTTAAGGTAATTAACTGCTTCGCGGGTCAAAAGACCAGTGGTTAAAGAATCTACCCCACCACTCACCCCTACTACAAAGCATGACAGCCCCGAGCTGCGTAAATAGTCTGCAAGAAACTTGACTATATGCTGAACACAGCTTTCAACCTCAAAAGATTTCACTATGCCGCTTTGTGCCACTATATGCTTTTGCATAGCTAGTTGATCGGGGTTCATGGACACTATATAACTACCTTTAAATTTAATTTAGAAGTCGTCTAATACAGCACCAGTACTAGCTGTGGATGCATTAAAAGCGAACTTTGCCTGCACCCCACGCTTGTATCTGGGCTCCGGTTCTTTCCATTTGGCACGGCGCTCTGCTAGTTCCTCATCAGACACATGAACCTCTAACAAGAGTTTATGGGCATCTATAGTTACAGTGTCGCCCTCATGTATAAGAGCTATTGTTCCACCTACTGCGGCTTCTGGTGCAACGTGACCAACAACCATACCCCAAGTACCACCCGAGAATCGACCATCTGTTATTAAACCTACAGAGTCACCTAAGCCAGCGCCTATAAGAGCACCTGTTGGGGCCAACATTTCAGGCATACCTGGGCCGCCCTTAGGGCCAAGATATCGCAGCACCATAACGTCTCCAGCTTTTATTTTTCCATCAAGTATGGCTTTAAGCGCTGATTGTTCGTCATCAAAAACACGTGCCGGACCAGTTATTGACGGATTTTTAAGGCCAGTAATTTTGGCCACCGCGCCTTCTGGTGCAATATTCCCTTTAAGTATTGCCAAATGCCCCTGCTTATACAGTGCTTTGCTTATTGGCATGATTATGTCTTGATCAGCGGGAGGTTGGGAAGGTACGTCTTTAAGTACTTCAGCAATTGTTTCACCTGTAATGGTTATGCAATCACCATGCAATAGACCCGCATCTAAAAGTATTTTCATAACCTGCGGTATACCGCCCACGCCGTGTAGATCTATGGCTAAATAATCACCGCTAGGCTTAAGGTTACATATTACTGGAACCTTTTTGCGCACTCGCTCGAAATCGTCAATGGTCCAGTCTACGCCGGCAGCATGAGCTATTGCCAACATATGCAATACGGCATTGGTGGAACCGCCAGTTGCCATTATTACAGCAACTGCGTTCTCTATAGATTTTTTAGTGACTATGTCGCGTGGCTTAAGATCGTTTTCTATGGCTTTTAAAAGCACACGGGCTGACTCCGCAGCCGATTCTGTTTTTTCGTCGTGAACGTTTGCCATTGTAGATGAATAAGGCAAACTCATACCCATAGCTTCAAAGGCCGAGCTCATTGTATTTGCTGTATACATGCCCCCACACGAGCCACAGCCTGGAATAGCATGCAGCTCTATTTGGTGAAGATCTTCTTCGGAGATACGGCCTGCCGAGTGTTCACCAACTGCTTCAAATACGCTGACAATGTTGAGATCTTTACCTTTATATTTACCTGGCAATATAGTGCCACCATATACATATATAGAAGGTACGTTTGCCCTTAACATACCCATCATGCCACCTGGCATGTTTTTGTCACAGCCGCCTATTACGACTACACCATCCATCCACTGACCCTGAACACAGGTTTCAACACAGTCAGAAATTACTTCACGGGAAACCAGTGAGTACTTCATGCCTTCAGTACCCATAGCCATACCGTCGGAAATAGTAGGTGTACCGAAAACCTGAGGATTGCCTCCGGACTCTTTTAACGCATTTATAGCAGCATCGGCCAATTTTTGTAGACCAGAGTTACAAGGCGTTATTGTGCTGTAGCCATTGGCTACACCCACCATAGGGTTATTAAAGTCTGATTCTTTATAACCCATGCCATAGTACATGGAACGGTTTGGCGCCCGCTCGGGCCCTTGTGTAATATTTGCAGAACGCAAGCGCTTATTGCTGGACATGTTATTCCTTCTTACAAAAAACCTATTTTACAGTTTGTACTTCAGAGTGGGGTAAAGGTCAAAAAAAAGAGCACTATAAAAGTGCTCTTGAGAATTCAGGACTTTAAAAAACTAACGGCGCTTAAGATGATTAAGACGTCTAGCTGCGGCAGCCTGTGCGGCAAGCATTTCTAGCTCTGCCTGTACTACCGCGATATCTTCATTAGTTGTTGCTTTTTGAAGTGCTTCCTCGGCTTTCTTACGTGCCTCAAGAGCCTTGGCTTCGTCGAGATCTTCGCCACGAATAGCGGTATCAGTTAGCACAGTAACAATGTTGGGCTGAACTTCTAGTATGCCACCAGCAACGAAAATATTGTTTTCGGTGCCATCAGCCAACTTAATTTTTACTGTACCAGGGCGTATACGTGAAATTAGTGGCGTGTGGCCAGGCAAAATGCCCAGCTCGCCCACCTCTCCGGGAAGGGCAACAAAAGTTGCCTCACCGGAAAAGATGGACTCTTCAGCACTGACCACGTCAACATGCAAACTGGCCATGTATTAACCTTTATTAAAGAGTCTTGGCTTTTTCGAACACTTCATCTATGCCGCCAACCATGTAGAAGGCTTGCTCAGGCAGAGCGTCGCATTCTCCTTCGACGATCATTTTGAAGCCACGCAAGGTTTCTGACAGAGGCACAAACTTACCGGGTGTTCCAGTAAAGACCTCAGCCACGTGGAACGGCTGCGACAAGAATCGCTGTATCTTACGGGCGCGGGCTACTGCAAGTTTATCTTCTGGAGATAGCTCGTCCATACCAAGAATGGCGATAATGTCACGCAGCTCACGGTAACGTTGCAAGGTTTGCTGTACAGCACGAGCTACCTGATAGTGTTCTTCACCAACAATTTGTGGGTCCAGCTGACGGCTGGTAGAGTCAAGTGGGTCTACCGCAGGGTAAATACCAAGCGCGGCAATATCACGTGACAGAACTACAGTTGAGTCTAAGTGCTGGAATGTAGTAGCAGGTGATGGGTCTGTAAGGTCATCAGCAGGTACATATACAGCTTGTATAGATGTAATTGAACCTGTTTTTGTAGATGTAATACGCTCTTGCAACTGACCCATTTCTTCAGCCAATGTTGGCTGATAACCCACCGCTGAAGGCATACGGCCCAGAAGTGCGGAAACTTCTGTACCAGCAAGCGTATAGCGGTAGATGTTGTCCACGAAGAACAGAACGTCACGTCCTTCATCGCGGAACTTCTCGGCCATTGTAAGACCGGAAAGAGCAACACGAAGACGGTTACCTGGAGGTTCGTTCATCTGACCAAACACCATGGAAACTTTAGACTCTTCAAGGTTTTCTAACTGAATAACCCCTGCGTCTGACATTTCATGGTAGAAGTCGTTACCTTCACGAGTACGCTCACCTACACCTGCAAACACGGAAAGACCACTGTGCTCACGAGCAATGTTGTTGATAAGCTCGAGCATGTTAACGGTTTTACCAACACCGGCACCACCAAACAGCCCAACCTTACCACCCTTGGCAAACGGACACACAAGGTCAATAACCTTAATACCAGTTTCTAGTAGCTCTACCGATGGAGAAAGCTCGTCAAACTTAGGTGCTTTCTGGTGAATTGCACGTACTTCGTCGCTTTTTATTGGGCCGCGCTCATCAATGGGCCGACCCAGTACATCCATAATGCGACCAAGAGTGCCTGTACCAACAGGCACAGAAATTGGTGCACCACTATTACGTACAGACATACCGCGGCGCAAGCCATCGCTTGAGCCCATGGCAATGGTGCGAACCACACCATCACCAAGCTGTTGCTGCACTTCGAAAGTCAGACCCTCTTCCGTGAATTCGGAACTGCTGTCATCTAGCATAAGAGCGTCATAAATGTTCGGTATGCTGTCGCGGGGGAACTGTATGTCCACTACCGCTCCAATGCACTGAACTATGGTACCGTTGCTCATGTTTAGTCCTTGCAAATAATCTTTGGAAAACCGCCCTCTGTTTAAGATTAAACAGCGGCTGCGCCTCCCACGATTTCTGAAATTTCTTTAGTAATTGCTGCTTGACGTGTTTTGTTGTACTCGAGCTGCAATTCGGAAATTACTTCTTTGGCGTTATCTGAGGCTGCCTTCATAGCAACCATACGGGCAGATTGCTCAGATGCCATGTTTTCGGCTACTGCCTGGTAAACCAGCGCCTCTACGTAGCGTAGCAGAAGGTCGTCTATAACTCCTTTTGCATCGGGTTCGTAGAGGTAATCCCAGCCGTATTCGGATTTAATCTCAGCTTCTCCGGAGGCCAGAGTATCCCCTTCCTGCCATGGATCGGACAGGCCACTAGGAAGTGGCAGCAATCGCACAAAGCTTGGCTCTTGCCTCATGGTATTAATAAAGCGGCTAGTAGCAATATAAACGGCGTCTATTTTGCCTTCAAGGAAATCGTCCATTTGTACCTTAATGGCACCAATTAAACGCTCAAGGTTAGGTACGTCACCAAGTTGGGTTTCTTGAGAAACAATATTTGTATTGATTCTTGAAAGCGTACCTAAACCTTTATTCCCTATAGCAGTTGCCTGTACCTGAACACCCTGGCTCTGAAAAGAGCTAATACGCTCTAGAACCAGACGCATAAGGTTTGTATTTAAACCACCACACAAACCTTTGTCAGTTGTTACTACCACAATACCAACGCCCTTAACCTCAGAACGTTCTACCATGTAGGGATGTTTGTACTCGGGGTTGGCCTGCATAAGATGCGCAGCGATCTGACGAACCTTTTCTGCGTATGGGCGGCCCGCACTCATGCGGTCTTGTGCCTTACGCATTTTTGAGGCCGCAACCATTTCCATGGCCTTGGTGATCTTGCTCGTGTTTTGAACACTGCGGATCTTGTTTCTTATTTCCTTAGTTCCAGACATTTATTTGTCCTATGGATAATGAAGCGCAGGCTTCATTGAACCCTGTCAGATTAATAAGCACCGTGCTTCTTAAACTCTTCAAAAGCTGCTGTAAGCTCGGCTTCGTCTTCAGAGCTAAGCTCTTTGGTTTCATCTAGACGCTTAACTAAATCAGCGTGCTTGCTCTTGAGATGTTCTTTAAGAGCTTTTTCGAAATCTAGAATTCGGCTTACTTCAATGTCGTCTAAAACACCTTTGTTAGCTGCAAGCAATGCTACAGCCTGCTCCCACACTGGCATCGGGTTGTATTGTGGCTGCTTAAGAAGCTCTACAACACGCTCACCGCGCTCAAGCTGACGACGGGTAGCTTCGTCAAGATCGGAAGCAAACTGCGCAAATGCTGCCAATTCACGGTACTGAGCCAAGTCGGTACGAATACCACCGGATACTTTACGCATTAATTTGGTTTGAGCAGCACCACCAACGCGGGAAACCGATATACCAGCGTTAATGGCTGGTCGTATACCTGCGTTAAACAGGTCGGTCTCAAGGAAGATTTGACCATCAGTAATGGAAATCACGTTTGTTGGTACGAAAGCTGAAACGTCACCTGCCTGCGTCTCGATAATTGGCAGAGCAGTTAGTGAACCTGTTTTACCTTTAACCTCACCGTTAGTGAACTTCTCAACGTAATCGGCGTTTACACGTGCAGAACGCTCGAGAAGACGGGAGTGCAGATAGAACACGTCACCGGGATACGCTTCACGACCTGGTGGACGACGCAGAAGCAGAGAAACTTGACGGTATGCCCAAGCCTGCTTCGTAAGGTCATCGTAAATTATTAGGGCATCTTCGCCACGATCACGGAAGTATTCGCCCATTGTGCAGCCTGAGTAGGCTGATAGATATTGCATAGCAGCAGAATCTGATGCTGCAGCAGCAACAATAATTGTGTACTCAAGTGCGCCATGCTCTTCAAGTTTGCGCACAACGTTTGCAATAGTAGATGCCTTCTGACCAATTGCAACGTAAATACATTTAACATTTTGCCCTTTCTGAGCAATTATGGTGTCTACGGCAACGGCGGTTTTACCAGTTTGACGGTCACCAATAATAAGCTCACGCTGGCCACGACCAATTGGAACCATTGAGTCAATGGCCTTCATACCTGTTTGTATAGGCTCACTAACTGATTGACGTGCAATAACGCCTGGCGCAACCTTTTCAATTACGTCAGTTTCTTTGGCATTGATAGGACCTTTGCCGTCTATAGGCTCACCTAGGGCATCTACTACACGCCCCAGAAGCTCTGGGCCAACGGGCACTTCGAGAATGCGACCTGTAGTTTTTACGGAATCGCCCTCGGATACACCGCTGTAGTCGCCAAGAATAACAGCACCTACAGAATCGCGCTCAAGGTTAAGAGCAAGGCCGTACACGTTATTGGAAAACTCGAGCATTTCGCCCTGCATGACATCGGATAAACCGTGTATACGTGTAATACCGTCAGTGACGGAAACCACGGTACCCTGTGTACGAACGTCAGTCGAAGCGCCTAAGCCTTCTATTCGGCTCTTCAGCAGCTCGCTGATCTCGGACGGGTTAAGTTGCATATTCAGACTCCTGAATCCTGTGTTGCGGCCGCTTTATGCGACCAGCGAATCGCGCATACCGGCCAACTGTGCCTGCACGGAAGTATCTAAAACCTGGTCACCCACAACCACGCGTATACCACCTATAAGGCTTTCGTCTACGGACACGGATGGTTTGAGCTTGAGATTAAATTTCTTTTCTAGACCAGCCACCAATTCGGAAAGCTGACTATCGCTAAGGGGGAATGCACTTGTGATTTCAGCCACAGCAACCCCTTCCTGCTTATAACGGAGCAAATCGAACTGAGCGGCTATTTGCGGTAGCAACAAAATACGATTGTTCTCTAGTAGCAGTTGAATTAAATTTTTAGCCTGATCGGACAAAGGGCTTTTCACTAACTCGGTAAACAGCTCGAACCGTTGCTCGTGACCAATGCGAGGATCAGACAAGGCTTCTCGAACTTCGGAAAGATCGGCTAGTCCGGCTAGCTCTGCAAGCACTTTGCTCCAGGATTCCAGACCCGACTTTTCGGACTTGGCAGAGGCAAACAGCGCCTCGGCGTAAGGTCTGGCGATTGTAGATAACTCTGCCATGGCCTGCCCTACACTTAAAGTTCAGCCTTAAGCTCGTCTAGCAGCTTGGCATGAGCCTCTGCATCAACTTCTCGCTTAAGAATTTGTTCGGCACCCTTGACTGCTAGTACAGCCACTTCACTACGCAATCCATCACGTGCACGCTGCACTTCCTGAGCTGCGTCTTGCTGTGCTTGAGCAACTATGCGGGCACGTTCTTCTTCAGCCTCACGACGAGCTGCCTCTATTATTGCAGCAGCCTGACGCTCAGCTTCGCCAAGACGGGCGTGTGAATCGGATTTAGCCGACGCTTCAATAACACTGATACGGGCCTGCGCCTGAGCAAGGTCTGCCTTACCCTTATCGGCGGCAGCCAGTCCATCAGCTATTTTTTGTCGACGATCGTCCATTGCCTTCGTGAGTGGCGGCCATACGAATCGCATGGTAAACCACGCCAGCACGAAAAACACGATCATCTGAAAAAAGAGAGTCGCGTTTAAGTTCACGGTCGTTTCCCTTTAATTCCATTAACTGTTGGTCTTTATATAGAACACAACATGGAAGGTTAACGCTGTAGAAACACCTTTTCTAGATGTAACCACAGCCTTGTTAGACCCGCACCACAAGTGGCACGGGCCACTACACCAGATGCTTAGGCGACAAACGGGTTGGCGAAAGCAAATAGCATGGCAATACCAACACCGATAAGGAAGGCCGCGTCAATAAGACCAGCCAGAAGGAACATCCTGGTTTGCAGAGCGTTGATTAGCTCGGGCTGACGGGCTGACGCTTCGAGGAACTTACCACCCATAAGCGCAATACCTATACAGGCGCCAATAGCACCTAATCCAATAATCATACCGCAAGCAAGAGCTACGAATGCGACGTCGGTCATGAGAACTCCTTGGTGAATATAACCGTAAAATCAAAAAACTTTAAAACAAACTTACTTTTGCGGGTTTACCGCTGCTTTGCGCACCCTTGCGGTATGCAGCAATTTAACTGTACTACTAGTGGCTTTCATGAGCCTGGCCAACATATACAAGAGCCAACATCATGAAAATAAACGCCTGTAGCAACACAATTAGAATGTGGAATATAGCCCACACGGACCCGGCCAGAATGTGACCAAAACCCAAACCTAGGCTGGCCGCATTAAATCCGGACCATGCCCCGCCCAAAAGGGCAATAAGCATGAAAATTAATTCGCCGGCAAACATGTTACCGAACAACCGCATACCAAGAGAAACCGTTTTGGCAGCGTATTCTATGAGGTTAAGCAACAGGTTAAACGGAGCAAGAACTATTACAGCTAAACCAGGCGCATTAAACGGCATGGTAAGCAACTCTTTTACAAAACCTGTAGGCTTCTTAATTTTAATTCCGTAGTAGAGCGATACTAGTAACACGCCCAAAGACATACCCATAGCGATATTGAGGTCAGCTGTGGGAAGAATTCTGTGGTAATAGAGCCAGTCACCTTCCTGTGCCCCTAGACCACTAACACCAAAAAACCACGGCAATAGGTCAACAGGAAGCAGATCAAGCGTATTCATTAACGTGATCCACAGGAATATGGTGAGCGCAAGAGGCGCTACAAAACGACGGGACTTTTCACTGGGGACTATGCTTTTGGCCTGATCCTCTACCCACTCAACGAGCATTTCAACAGCCATTTGAAAGCGACCAGGAACACCTGCAGTAACGCTGCGCGCCGCGCGCCACAGGAAAAACAGGACTATAACCCCCATTCCTATGGCCCAGAACAGGGAGTCGTAGTTAACTATGTCGAAATTAGCGACTGCCGTTTGCTTGGTGCCTACGTTATTCAGGTGTACCAAGTGATGCTGTATATAACCAGATTGTGGCGAAATATCACTAGCAGCCATCTGAACCCTTACCAATTAAAAAAACCAGTTACACACTATGGCAGTTTGCGAGCAAACAGCAACAGCACATAGCCTTTCAAGACAGCAAACAGACCCAGTAGAAGCGCAGACCAAACAATGAAATGACGCCCCAACAAGGTTGCTACACCCAGTATTGCCAATGCGCCAACAAGCTTAAATGCCTCGCCCCAGAAAAAAGAATATGCACTGGAACGCACTAAACCAGCAAAACTTGCCAGCAAACGCATTGCAAACAAAGCGTTTGGCACAAAATAAGCAGCGGCCCCAATTAATGCGGATAATGCTGCCGGCCAACCGGCAACTGCACCTGCTAATGCTATTGCAACAAATGCTGCCAGAGCCTGCGCCAAAAGCACCCGAACTACACCCTGCCTGGATTTACGGGACAGCTCTTTTTGTTCTTCCGGACTAAGGCTTACTTGCCTTTCTTCAGAGAGCATATAACCCAACCATTAAAAAAGGGTACCGTTTGTGTCAACCGCGTGAAGTATAGCTTTATTTTAAGCAGTTGGGCAAATTAGACGACATATATTTTTGATTGACCTATACAAACTGTTGAAGCCTAAAATGCCCAACCGCAATTACCATGCGAGTTATAAAGCTTATTTATGCTTAAACACTGGCTGTCTCTTCTCTACAAAAGCGTTCATACCTTCTTTTTGATCTTCTGTGCTGAACAACGCATGGAAGTTTCTGCGTTCGTACATTATTGTCTCGTTAAGACTGCCCTCGTAAGCCATGTTTATACACTCTTTAATCATCATTACTGATGGTAAAGACATTGACGCAATAACCGTGGCAGCCTCTATAGCCTCATCAAGCAACTTATCAACTGGAACTACGCGTGATACTAACCCACTACGCTCGGCTTCGTCGGCATCCATCATGCGGGATGTTAACGCCATATCCATAGCTTTGGCCTTACCTACTGCACGCGGCAAACGCTGCGTTCCACCAAAGCCAGGTATAACCCCTAACTTTACCTCTGGCTGCCCAAACTTGGCGTTGTCGGCTGCAATGATTATGTCGCACAACATGGCAAGCTCACAGCCGCCCCCAAGCGCATAACCAGCTACGGCAGCTATTACCGGCTTACGTAGCTTAGCTAACGACACCCAATCGCCACCTAGGTAATCATTTTTGTATACATCCATGTAAGACCAATCTTTCATGGCTCCGATATCGGCACCTGCAGCAAATGCTCTTTCGTTGCCTGTAAGAACCATGGCCCCTATGCCATCATCTTCATCAAACCTCTTCAT
>JAJYRX010000237.1 GCA_021793875.1 Pseudomonadota bacterium | reverse complement strand
AGCCTGGAACCTCTATGCCAAACAAAGCCTGTGGCGATAGAAATGATGGAACCACACCTTCAAGGGTATTTATAAGCAATATCAAGACCCATAGTGTAATCACCAATGGTATCCAGATAAGCAGACCCGTAATAAAGTGACGTTTCATAGGGCGGTACCTATAGACCAGGCCTAAGTGCAAAATATCGAAATTGACCTAGTTTGCAGACGCAGATGATTCAGAGCTTTTGCCCGCAGCTGAAGTGTCTGGACTTTTCTTGGCGTCAGACCTGTTGTTATCACGAAAATCAGTTACGTACCAACCTGTACCCTTTAACCTGAAGCCAGCAGCGGTTACCTGCTTTACAAAGGTTTCTTGTTTGCACTCGGGGCAAACGGTAAGAACAGGATCGGACATTTTTTGAAGAATATCTTGTTCGTTCCCGCAGGACGAACATTTATACGCATATATTGGCACAGCTATTTTCCAAGAAAACAGTGACGGCCCCATAAGAGCCGTCCAAACACATTTTGCGCTAATAATAAACTATTAACGTGCAATTGGCAGCAAGAACATGGCTGCTGAGACTGCTGTCGGAATTGCGGCGCTAATAAGGAGCTTAAGCGGAGATATAGCGCCGTCAGGAAATGTTCCTTTTAATATAGCAAACCCAGCCGGATTAGGAGCGTTGGCAATAACAGTTAGACCACCGCCTGTTACAGCACCAGCAACCAACATATAACGCCATACTTCATTTGTTCCTTCTACCAATGAGCCAAGGTAGGTTAAAGCTGCATTATCTGTGATAGCCGTCAGTAAAGTTGAACCCCAGAACAAGACCACGGGTGACAACCCACCTAACAGATCTTGCAGCCACCACTTCTGTAAACCACCGAGTATTACCAATCCGGCCAGGAAGAACCCAACCATAAGACCCTCACGAATAAGCAAAGGGTTTTGGTGTCTGCTATAGGCATGTGCGTAACCTATAAACAGCATAAGGAAACCAAGGAATACAACTGGATGATGGGAAGACAGTACTATACCGATCAGGAAAAACATGTGGATTGCTATAACAGTTAAAGGCACCCCAGGTCGGCTTGGTTTTTCACTGTCAGACCCGCCTATTGCACCATCTAAAAGATGCTGACGGCAAACTATAGTTAACAGAGCGGCATTAACTATTACAGCTATAGCCGCACGCCAACCGAAGTGTGTTGCCATATAAGCTGTATCCCATCCGAATGTGTTAGCAACCATTAGTACTGGAGGTGCTGCATAAGCAGTAAGCACGCCGCCAATAGAGACGTTCACAAACAACACACCTATGGTCATATACTTGAAACCAGCTTGACCTGGACGATTGAAATAGCCATCGCGCAGCATAAGAGCAGCAAGAGTCATAGCAGCAGGTTCGGTAATGAAAGAACCTGCTAACGGCACAAATGACATAACCACAAAAAACATTGCTAGCTCATAACGTACTGGCAAAACTCTTGCTAAAGACTTTACCAGTGCATTAACAAGCTCAAGCACCGGACGGCTTGCAGCAACCACCATTATTGCAAATACAAACGCCGGCTCAGCAAAGTTTCTAGTGTCTACGTATTCAACAGCATCTTCTACGCCTGTAAGCAATGCCATGCAAGCAAGCAGAACACATGCCCATACGCCAAAGACTGCTTCTACTTCAGACAGCAAATGCCACAGGCCTGCATGCGCTCCGCCCTTATTAGCCAGGCGCGCAAATACTGGTACGGAAAACGTATGAATTACAGCTAGAGCAAATAGTGTTGTTGCTACAACTTCTAGTAAACTTGGCATGTTTGACTAAGCCTTTTTTAGTAAAACCATTAATACGGCGTAAATTGTCTCACGTTATGAGCTTATATTCCATTTGGAATTTACAGAAGTGTACCGCCAAGAGCGGCAACTAGCAGCAAAACACCAACTGTCATATTGCTGCGAAATAGCATAAAGCTACGATCGGGACGCTTTACGCTAAATACGTACATTTGCCATATAAAATGCAACCCTATGGCAAATAAAATTAGATAATACGCCCAAGACATACCCATTGCTATGCCACCAAAAAGCCATAACAGAAAGGTTGCAAGGTAAAACCCACTAATCCAAACTTTGCCGTTTTCCTGGAACAGCAGAGCAGTTGAGTGCAACCCTAGGGCGATATCGTCACGCATATCTACGTATGCGTAAATAGAATCGTACCCTACTTGCCAAAGAGCTGCTCCCAGCCACATTGCAACTGCGGCCAAAGGCACAATATTCTGGGTGTCGGACCAGGCCATAAGCATACCCCAATTAAAAGCTATGCCCAGCACAATTTGTGGCCAATACGTGAAACGTTTGCATAATGGATACACAATAACAATAGGCACTAAGGCGACGGCCAACCATCGACTGTAAGAGTTAATCGCAAACAGCAGCAAGGCACAGACCACTAACTGCCATACAACAAAATATATAGCGTTTTTAAGAGTGATTTGCCCGCTTGTTAATGGCCTATAACGTGTACGCTCTACCTTGCTATCGAAGTTTCTATCGAAAATATCATTGAAAGTGCATCCTATGCCTCTCATTAATAGAGCACCCAACGAAAATATTATTAATCTGAACAACTCTGGTACACCATTTGCAGCCTGAACAAGAGCGGAA
>JAJYRX010000236.1 GCA_021793875.1 Pseudomonadota bacterium | reverse complement strand
ACCTCTTAAAACCCCATACTCAGAATAGCTCTGATTAAACTGCAGTACTTGGGATGCTGCAGTATAAATGGCGCCATATTTGTCAGCACGCCAAGACTCTAAAAAATAGCCTCTATTGTCATAATGGACCACCGGCTCAATTATTAGCAAGTCTTGTATAGGAGTCTTTTTTGTAAACATTAGTCAACCACAGTAAACAACCACTATATAGTCCACGTTACAATACATGGCTGCTTAAACTAAATGCACATGCGTTTATGCGAAACATTTTAATCTTAGTGTAAATATGGTTACCAACACACCTACTGCCTCAGACAAAGTTGTTGAATTTAACAACGTATCTCTTGGTTACGGTAGCGTCACCGTACTCGAGGGTATTAACGCGTCCGTTACGCCCGGGCAAGTGGTTGCCCTTATGGGTGGCTCCGGCTCAGGCAAAACCACTCTACTAAGAGCCATAACCGGTCAGATTAAAGCACAAAAAGGCCAGGTGGTAGCATTTGGTAAAAACCTAGCAAATGCTAAGGGCGAGCCCTTGCGCGAACTACGTCAACGCATGGGAGTACTTTTTCAGCAAGGGGCCTTATTCACGGATTTAAACGTATTCGAAAACGTGGCTTTCCCATTACGCGAGCACGAAAACCTGTCTGAGTCAGAAATAACCAGCAGAGTCTTAGACAAATTAGATGCTGTTGGCTTACGGGCCGCGGCTCACCTTGAAGTATCAGAAATATCTGGCGGTATGGCGCGCCGCGTTGCATTAGCACGCGCAATTATCCTAGAGCCAGAACTAATTTTATACGACGAACCATTTGCCGGATTAGACCCGGTATCACTTGGCATTACAGCACAACTAATTCGCGACCTTACTAACCGTTTAAATTGCGCATCTGTACTAATTACACACGATGTACACGAGTCGTTTGCAATAGTAGACCAAGTATATATGGTTGGTGGCGGGCGCCTTATTGCCAGTGGCAGCCCTCAAGACCTGCTCGACTCGCAAGACCCACTAGTTCAGCAATTTATTAACGGCAAACCCGACGGGCCCATAGCATTTAACTATCCCGAATCTGAAACATTCAAGAACTGGCTTGCAGCAAGGGAAAAACAATAATGAGCACTTTATATAATTCTATATCGGCCCTGGGTGCTTATGTACGTAAAAATATAACTGGCCTGGGCATGTTTACCCGGTTTCTGCTGCAGCTAATTGTTAGAACAGGCATAATATTTAAGCGTCATAAGCTGGTAAGCCAACAAATACATTTCATTGGAAACTACTCTCTTATTATTATCGCTGTTTCCGGCTTATTCGTTGGGTTTGTACTAGGGTTACAAGGGTATTACACACTAAGTCGTTATGGTTCCGAAGAAGCTCTTGGCTTACTAGTGGCGCTGTCACTGACACGTGAGCTAGGGCCTGTGGTTACGGCTTTACTATTTGCAGGCCGGGCTGGCACATCACTAACCGCCGAAATCGGACTAATGAAGGCTGGAGAGCAAATTGCTGCAATGGAAGTAATGGCAGTAGATCCAATACGAAGGGTGCTGGTGCCACGCTTCTGGGCAGGTATTGTTGCTATGCCAGTTTTAGCAGCCGTATTTTCAATGGTAGGTATATTGGGAGGCTGGATAGTAGGTGTTCTACTTATAGGTGTAGATCCAGGTGTATTCTGGTCACAAATGCAGGCTGGCGTAGATGTATTTAACGATATTTTCAACGGATTTATAAAAAGCGTTGTATTTGGAGTGGCTGTGACACTAACGGCACTTTATGCTGGTTGGACTGCCAGACCAACTCCCGAGGGCGTATCTAGAGCTACCACTAAAACCGTTGTGCTTGGTTCATTATTGGTGTTAGGCCTAGACTTCATACTAACAGCACTCATGTTTAGCAATTAATTTAATAACGGATTCACCATGGCTAGTGAGAAAACAGACTTCTGGGTTGGGCTATTTGTACTGCTAGGCGCAGTGGCACTTATATTTCTCGCCTTAAGGGCAGGAAACATGAGCTCATTTTCTTTTAGTCCAACTTATAAGGTTCACGCATATTTTGACAATATGGGTGGTTTAAAAGTGCGAGCACCAGTAAAATCTAGCGGTGTTGTGGTTGGCAGAGTTTCGGCCATAGACTTCGATAACGAACGCTATCAGGCTGTTGCCACTATAGACTTAGAACGCAAGTTTGAATTTCCAGCCGACTCATCTGCTTCAATACTTACATCGGGTCTGCTAGGCGATCAATATATAGGCCTTACCCCCGGTGGTGACGACAAAAACCTTACCGATGGCAACGAAATCATATATACCCAAAGCGCTGTAGTACTTGAAGAGCTTATAAGCAAGTTCCTTTATAGCTCAGCCAGCCAGCAAGGTTCAGCAGACTAAAAAAGCAAAATCTGGAATAGTCATGAATAAAACAAACATAAGCAGGTTTAACGGCTCATATTGTCGCAAAATGCTGGCTAACATATTAGCCAGCATTGCCTTATCTGTAACGGGGGTAAGCGCAGCTATGGCCGACAGCAACCCTGACCCACTAGAGGGCATAAACCGCTCTATAGATTCCTTTAACCACGCACTAGACGGCGCTATAATCCGACCTGTTACACTTATGTATCAGGATCTCACCCCCAGACCTATACGTAGTTG
>JAJYRX010000235.1 GCA_021793875.1 Pseudomonadota bacterium | reverse complement strand
ATGGGTACAACACCATACCAACGTCAACACTGGCCAGTTCATCTTTGGTAAACAGAGGTGTTTGACCAAATTCAGTTATGTTCGCAAGAACTGGAACATCTAGTGCACTGGTAAAGCGTTTGTAGGTGTCTAGGTCGTACGATGCTTCAGCAAAAATGCCATCGGCACCAGCTTCTACACAAGCTTGAGCACGTTCAATAGCTGCATCTACACCTTCTACTGCTATTGCATCGGTGCGCGCAATAATAAAAAAGTCGGAATCGGTACGTGCATCGGCCGCTGCTTTTACTCTATCGGCCATTTCACGGGTGCTGACTATTTCTTTGCCAGGTCTGTGACCACATCGCTTGGCACCAACTTGGTCTTCTATGTGACAAGCTGCGGCGCCAAACTTAATTAGGCTTTTAATTGTACGTGCAATGTTAAATGCAGAAGGGCCGAAACCAGTGTCTATGTCGACCATAAGCGGTAAGTCGCACACATCAGTTATGCGACGCACGTCAGTAAGCACATCGTCTAATGTGTTAATGCCCAGGTCTGGCATTCCAAGTGAACCTGCTGCTACACCGCCACCCGAAAGATAGATGGCGCGGTAGCCTGCACGTTTTGCTAGCAGGGCGTGGTTGGCGTTAATTGCGCCAATGACCTGAAGAGGCTGTTCCTCTTGTAATGCCTTGCGAAACAAGGCACCAGGGGATGCTGGTCTGGTCATGAAGGTCTCCGGATAAAAAATACTTGTTAACTTAAAAGATGAGCTATGCCATCACGTTCTTCTAGTAGCTCTTGAAGAGTGAAATCCATACGCTCACGTGAGAAATCGTTAATTTCCAAGCCTGTTACACGCTTGTATTCGCCATTTTCAGTAATTACCGGTACGCCGTAGATAATTCCTTCGGGTATACCGTAAGAGCCATCGGAAGGAACTCCCATAGTGACCCATTTACCATTGGACCCTAATACCCAGTCACGAATATGGTCTATGGCAGCGTTAGCAGCAGAAGCAGCAGAAGAAAGTCCACGTGCTTCAATTATGGCTGCACCTCGCTTACCTACTGTAGGTATAAATACGTCACGATTCCAGGCATCGTCGTTAATACGTTTTTCAAGTGATTCGCCATTCACAGTGGCAAAGCGTATATCTGGATACATGGTTGGTGAGTGATTACCCCAGACTACCAGGTTTTCTATGTCGGCAACGGCCACATTGGCTTTTTCTGCAAGTTGAGAAAGCGCACGGTTGTGGTCTAGTCTTAGCATAGCAGTGAAGTTTTTGGACGGCAGGTCGGGTGCCGACTTCATGGCTATGTAGGCGTTAGTATTAGCAGGGTTACCCACAACCAAAACCTTAACATCACGGCTAGCTACGTCGTTAAGGGCTTTACCTTGTTCAGTAAATATTTGAGCGTTAACTTCTAGGAGATCTTTACGCTCCATGCCTGGCCCACGTGGACGGGCGCCTACCAGTAATGCTACGTCAACATCTTTAAAAGCTTCGCGTGGATCACTATGAGCAGTCATGCCCTGAAGCAATGGGAAGGCGCAGTCATCAAGCTCCATCATTACGCCCTCAAGCGCTTTTTGAGCTTTTTCGTTGGGTATTTCAAGTAACTGAAGAATAACTGGCTGGTCTTTTCCCAGCATTTCACCTGAAGCTATTCTGAATAGAAGGGCGTATCCTATTTGGCCTGCAGCGCCAGTTACGGCTACGCGCATCGCGGGTTTTGACATTAAAGGTCTCCCGGGTTGGTTCAAAAAATTAACAAAAATATACCTGACAGTTTAAAACTTTTAAAACCATCTGTTCACATTTCATTTTAAAGAATAAAAGATAAGGTTTTAAAATAGATTGCGTTATCTTATATCATATATAAGACAGAAGACTATTAGACATGAATCTCAGCTCGTGCGAAAATAGCGAACCACTATGTTGCGTTTCTTTCAATTTGTTTGAATTTTATTACTTCGGGTTATGTCAGAAACAACCTCTTCCGATTCGCGTAGTATTGCGGGCCGCCCTACTCAGGGTACGGCTTATAGCCCGTTGTATCAGCAAATAAAGGTATTATTGTTAAAAAGCCTTGACCAGGGTGAATGGAAACCTGGGGAATCCATACCCAGTGAGCTAGAGCTAGCCAGTCGTTTTCAGGTCAGCCAAGGAACAGTACGTAAAGCAATAGACGAACTAGCAGCCGATAATCTTCTTATACGTAGGCAAGGTAAGGGCACGTTTGTAGCTACACACCAAGAAGCTAAGGTACGTTACCGCTTTCTGCGTTTGTCGCCCGATACTGGTAATCCGGCTCAGACAAGCAGTAAAATCCTTGATTGTGTACGTGTAAAATGTCCGGCCGATATAGCCGCTTTGCTACAGCTTAGGTCAGGTGACACAGTGGTTAACCTTAAAAGGTTGTTGTCATTTAATGGTGAGCCCACCATTCTTGACGATATTTGGCTACCAGGCTCTGTGTTTAAAGATCTGGACGCCAATACTATTAAAGACAATAAGGCTCCGCTATATGCGCTTTTTGAAATTAAATACGGTGTAAGTATGGTTAGGGCCGATGAAAAAATTAAGGCGGTTTGCCCAACATCAGAACAGGCAAGCCTGCTGCAGGTTGAATCTGAAACGCCATTGCTTTTTGTTGAACGGGTGTCGTTCACTTATGGCGATCGTTAC
>JAJYRX010000234.1 GCA_021793875.1 Pseudomonadota bacterium | reverse complement strand
CAAGTATTACGCCACCAGCCTCTGTTTTATGAACAATATCGGCCGATACTATTTTCATAACAAGCGGATAGCCGATTTTGTCCCCGGCCTGCGCCGCCTCTTCACTACTTGTTACGAGCTGCCCAATAGCCACAGGCAGCCCATACTTGGCCAATAGAGCTTTACTTTCCTCCTCATTTAACTCATTTTTTAATGTGTCTAATTCAGGTGCAGGACCGCAGTCTTGTGGCCTTGTGGCCACTGTTCTCTCGTTGAAACTGGAATGTCTTACCCACGCACCTAGTGCATTAGCTGCCTCGGCCGTTGAGTTGGTGAATGGTATTCCATACTTTATTAGAGAATCCCTCAATGTGTCTGATGAACTGCCAGCGTCTAAAGCAAACAAAACAGGCTTGCACGACCCACTGCTTCTAACTTCAGCTACGGCAGTCATCATTGCATTGATCCACTCTGGCGGGCACATGGACACGTTAAATAATATAAGGTCTGTATTAGAGTCATTGTTTAATGCATTAACTATATCTACAGCAGTCACGGTACTGTCAGCAGTTGTTCTAGCACCAAAGTCTATTGGATTATTACCTTGACCCTCTGGGAAATGCTGCCTTATTTTCGCCATGGTAGCGTCGTCAAAACTTGCCATTTTCACGCCATGCTCTTCTAGAGCATCTGCTGCCAGTGCACCGCCTCCGCCTGAGGGAGTAACAATAGCTACATGCTCCACCTTATATGTAGGATGATCAGCCATAAGGTTTGCTAGAACAAACATAGCTCCCATATCGTCAACTAACGTTACACCCTCATCACGACATACTGCGGCAAACACTGCATGGTCTCCAGCTACGCTTGCGGTATGCGAGAATGCGGCAGCACTTCCTGCCATGGAGCGACCAGCTTTAACTGCTATCCAAGGCTTACCCGCATCTCTAGCCTTCTTTGCTGCACGCCTAAATGCCTCAGCATTTTTTATGCCCTCGATATAAGTGCAAATGACATTCGTATGCTTATCGTTAACTAAAAACTCAACGAAATCTGAAAGCTCAAGATCTCCTTGATTTCCCACCGATATACCGTGTGTAAACCCACCGGCCATAGTCCAAGCTCGGTCAAAGTATGTGGTCATAAGAGCACCACTCTGACTCGCGAAACCAATGGGTCTAATTGGAAGTGCATCTTTTTCCAGAATAGGAGAAGAGCATAAAACCAGATTATTGACTGGACTTATAAGACCAAGGCAGTTTGGCCCCATAATACGCATTCCATAAGAATGAGCGAGATCTACTATTTCTTTTTCTAACTGTGCACCCTTATCACCAGCATCTGAGAATCCCGAAGATATGATAATAATGCAGCGTGCTCCTGCCTCCCCTGCAGCACGAACCTGATCTTTTATAATTGCCGCCGGGAGTACTAAAACCACCATTTCTGGAACTCCCGGCAATGCGTCAAGTGAGGGCCAAGACTTAACTCCAAATAAAGAATCACGAGACGGGTTTACAGGATAAATATCGCCTTCATATTTATGCTTCAGCAACATGCGAAACAATCGACCACCAAACTTTAGTTGATCTTCGGATGCACCAACCACAGCCACTGACTTTGGATTAAGTAACTGCTCAACAGGTACAAGATTAGGCGTACTTAGGGGATTATTCACCACTTTACTCCTTAAATATTCTGGGTGATTATTCGTCAAAGCCTATGTTTTCAAGGAGCTCTCCATAGAACTCTTTACTTTTTCGTATTTCATCAGAATACTCAGGCCCTTCTTGCCAGCTAGCACTCAGGCTAATGTTCTGCAGCTTTTTAATTGTTTCAGGCTCTTCTAGTATCTCTTTGGTGGCCTCAGCTAGCTTATTAACCACATCATCGGGTGTTCCAGCAGGTACGGCCAAACCCCAAAACCCTTCAAATGGAAGTGTAACGTCGTAACCCGCCTCAGCCGGTGTAGGAACATCCGGAAGCTCAGGGTGTCGAACTCCGGCAAAGGTTACTAACCCTTTTGCCTTATCACCTTTTATAAGCTCCAATCCAACACCATCAATAAAAAAGTCTATATGCTCACCTAAAAGAGCAGAAACAGTTTCTCCGGAACCTTTGTACGGTATGTGTAATATGTCTGCCCCCGTTTCATTTTTTATTATCTCGCCGGCTAAATGCCCACCTGATGCTACACCAGCCGATGCCCAAGTTAACTTGCCTGGATTTTCTTTAGCCATATCTATGAGCTCTTTAAGACTATCGGCTGGAAAGTCTTTACGAACAGTCAATACAGGTAGGTATCCAGACAAACTTCCTACGAAAGTAAAGTCATTATCGGGGTCATAAGGAAGGTCTCGTATATGCGGTAAAACAGTAAATGCAGTGCTTGTTGCCAACAGCATGGTATAACCATCTGGCTTAGCTCTTGCTACCAAAGCAGTACCTAAAGATGTAGTACCACCTGGTTTATTTTCAATAACTACCGGGACACCAATTTTGCTATGTAGCCTTTCTGCAAATATGCGTGCAAGGTTATCACTGTTGCCACCTGGTGGGTATGGCACAACAAAAGTGATTTCTCGCTCTGGATAATCAGCATTAGCTGCTGGAGCAGCTGTCAAGAGCGCTGTTCCCCCAACGACCAAAGTCGCTGCAGCGCTAGTGCGTACCAATAACTTTTTTAATTTATGAGATCGGAA
>JAJYRX010000233.1 GCA_021793875.1 Pseudomonadota bacterium | reverse complement strand
CAGCTCTTCACCGAACAAATTGCCAGGCTCTGCCCCCAGTGAGTTAATACGCGCAACAATTTCTGGATCTGCTAATACCTTTTTAGAAGACTCTATTAATGTGTCTATAACATGTTCTGGCGTTCCAGATGGAGCGTATAGCGCAAACCAAGACATAACATCTAACCCTTCCATGCCAGACTCACTGAAGGTAGGCAGATCTTTGGCTTCTGGATTACGCTTACCACCACTTTGAGCAATACCCCTTATTAGCTTACCTGATTTTATTTGCCCTAATGAACCAGCTAAATTATCGAACAGCAAGTCTACCTCTCCATTTGAGACAGCAGGCAAAGAGTTTGCCATACCTTTAAACGGTATATGAAGCAAATCTATACCAGCAAGTACCTGAAAATACTCACTGGTAAGATGCACTGACGTGCCAACACCAGGTGAAGCATATGTTAATACTTCACCCTTCTCTTCGGCCTCTTTTGCCGCTTTAATAACATCATCCAGATTTTCCCATGGAGATCCTGGAGCAACACTCATAACATTGGGCGTACTAGTTACAAGCGCAATAGGTATGAAGTCTTCTTGTGCGTTATAAGGCATGTCTTTGTACAAAAACTCGTTAATTGTTTGTGTACCTACAGCACCCAGCCCTAAAGTATAGCCGTCGGGTTTGCTCCTAGAAACATACCCCATACCTACATTACCAGCCGCACCAGGGCGATTATCGACGAGCACTGTTTGATTAATATGTGCCTCAAGCCCCTGCGCCAAGGCTCGTGCAGAATGATCAGCAGCCCCACCAGCCGGATAAGGTACAACTATAGTTACAGGCCTATTGGGCCAATCGCTTGCGACTGACATAGAGCTGCTACCTAAACCTCCTAAAACACCTAAAACTAAGGACGTTATTGTTAACCATTTACTACGCTTTTTATTAACCTTCACTTTTGTCTCCTACATATTTGGAACAGCGTTCCAACATGCTACATGCTCAAAAACAAAAAGACAAGGCATAAAAAAACCTCCCATAAATTAGGGAGGTCTATAAAGATTTAAAATTGGATGTGTAAGGTTATTCAGCCGGTATGGTTATTGTGCGCTCTCGTATAATTCCGCCACCTTCGACACTGCCATGCACAGTCACATCATTTTGTGACATAAGATCTATGCACTCTTGGCGCTGTGAGCCGGTTAGAGCTTCGCATCTAGCCCTCTGGTTACTTTCAAAGTTACTATCAAAACTACCACCCCCTTTACGTTTAGCCTGCTGCAAAGCAGCTCCGGCGTCACGCATACAGTTTTTCACATCAATGCCAGGCTGCCCGCTTTTGCAATAGGCAACTGCATCTTGATAAGATTGCTGCGGACTTATATTCTGGCTTGCTGCTATTTGTGGTAAAGCACCTAGCCCCAGTGCTACTGAAATAAAAACCAGAGACGCTGACTTCTTTATCATGCTGTATTCCTCCCGTAATAAACATAGATTATGAATACATAAACACTTGTGTCTACTTCAATTGTTACAGAGGTCACATGTTAAATACTTATGTATTTGTTATTTTTAGCAACTGGGGGTTAATGCAAATTATTCAAGTAATCCAATTTTATTAACCTTACGAAAATGCTATAGACACAATCATGCTATCATTGATAATGATTCCTATTATCAATAACTTTGTGCTACTAAATGAATGCTTCCACCTTATCTAACAATCTTGTAGTAAAACGTATTCGCCACCCATTAAAGGCGCGCTTGTTAACTGTTGCCAAAACAGAAAAAATCACACCTTATATGCAACGTATAACCCTCACGGGTGATAGTTTGAATGACTTTGTATCATCATCATTTGATGACCATGTAAAGCTCTTTTTTCCTACATCAGATAGTGAAGTGCCTATACTGCCCATTATTAGCGATGATGGCCCAAAAATGCCTGAAGGTTCACCACCTCCGATAACACGCGATTACACGCCTAGGGGCTTTAACACCAGCAGGTGTGAGTTAGTACTAGACTTTGTGTTACACGAGAACGGTTTTGCCGCTAATTGGGCAAAAAACGCAAAGCCTGGCGACAAACTTGGGGTCGCAGGACCTAGGGGATCTTTTGTTATTCCGCATGAGTTTGATCACCATATACTTATTGGAGATGAAACCGCCTTACCTGCAATATCAAGACGTCTGGAAGAACTGCCCAAGAACTCAAGTGTAAAAGTAATTATTGAAGTGGTTAATGACGAGGCTAAACTAAAGCTTAAAGAGAACTCAAATACCGAAATTGTTTGGGTAAATTCTGGTATCAGTAGCTTACAAGAATTAAAAGCAAACACCACAAGCCCCCTTTACAATCGAGTTAAGAATATGCCCCTACCATCAGGTGAATTATTTGTATGGGTAGCTGCTGAATACAGTGTTGTAAAAAGCATAAGGGAGTATTTTGTGAACATTCTAGGTATTAACAAAGAACGCATACGTGCATCTAGCTATTGGCGCAAATAGTTGGAATAAAAAAGTCAAAGGAAGACAAACACCATGGCAAGAAATGTGCGCATAGACTCTGCTAAAGGTTTACTAATCTTTTTAGTAGTGTTTGCTCACGCTGTCATACCCATTCGTACAGAGCCAATTTTGTTTGTCTTATATAAACTTATATATTCTGTACATATGCCGGCGTTCATATTTATAGCCGGCATG
>JAJYRX010000232.1 GCA_021793875.1 Pseudomonadota bacterium | reverse complement strand
GCAAGTTGAGCAAGCTCCCAGCTACGCTGCTTATATGGCTCTTCAGGTTTTGGTTTTGTAGCGGAAAAAAGTTTGTCCATAACACGAGCATGCATTTCTGCTGCCGCCTTACGGGTAAAAGTAATAGCTACTATTTCCTCGGGCTTGCTTACACCAGATAAAAGGGCCAATATTCTGTCTGTTAGCAGCTCTGTTTTACCAGAACCGGCTGGTGCCTGAACAATAAATGACCTCGTAGGGTCAACGGCAGCCTGTCTTTGAGTTATATCCGATGGTTGATTATTCATTGGAAGGTTCTTCTTGATTTAGTCTTAAAAATGGCATCACATCACAAAAACGCATATCATCTTCGTCGTAGAAAGAATTAATAGCCACACCACTAACGAACTCGGTGGCTATTTCTTTTAGTGACTTCTCCCAATGCTGCATAAGCTCATCCCAACTAAAACTAGATAGCTTGGAAACTTTACTAATTAAACTTACGCCATCTATGCCCAGGTCAATATTACTTACGCCACTGGCTTTTACATTGCTCGCATGTAGCTGAACAAAAACCAAACCCACAATATTATTTTCACGCTGCGATACTGCATATAGAGGCAGCTGAATATCTATAGGACGTTCTCGCGACCAACTGTTTGCAAAACCTGGTTTACTCTTTCCAGTTTTATAATCTATAAGAACTAGTGGATATGGCTTACCTTTAGATTGAGGTTCTTGGTATTCATGTACGTTTAACTGGTCTACACGGTCTAGTCTTATATTTATTTGTAAACCATTTATATGAAAGTTATGCCCTAGCTCTGATGACTGTATAGAGTATGGAATACGCTGTTCTTCTATTGACAGCCATGACCTTATTATTTTGATAGCCCTGGCCGATTCTAATCTCAGCAGAGTTTCTGATTTTATAGTTTGCAAGCTTTCACTTGCAGCCTGAGCAACAGCCTGCTCAACCAGAGCTGACAACCTATTGTTACTGGATATGCGTTGCAAATCGTCATGGCTTCGAACAAGAGCACATATTAGTTCCATTGCCCTATGTAAAAAGTTTCCACGCATCAAGTTATCGGAATATAAAGCGTAATCTTGCATTTGAGATGCGCCGAGTCGGTACTTTGCAAATGCCCACAATGGGTTACGAGACTGAGCCTCTAAAATTCCAGTCCCACCTTTAACAGCAAAGTCACCTTGTTTGTTAGCATCTATTGCAGGGCCTTTATGATCTTTAAGCTGCTCCAACTCTACACGAGAAACTGTAATAGGCTCTTGATTAATATGCTGTACATCCCATTTCTTTATAAGAGGACTAGGTTTTAGGTCCTTATCAGTATCAGACTCGGAGCTACTAAGCCATACTTTTTGCGCTGATCTAACTATTGAATCAAGCACTTGATTCGCCCACTCTAGCTCTCGCTCGGGCGTAGACCGTGGAGCTTCTGCTCTACTTAGCGCAACCCATGGGATTAACGGATCTGCTGCACATCAGCGGGTAGAACATCATCTGTAAGCCCCATTGCCCACACTGCATCCCAACGCCCCCCTTCTGCCTCTAGAAGACCCAAAACATCTAAACGCGCATTGGGGTCACGTTGTGGCTGAAACCTAACCTCGTTAAAACATGAGCTAACTAAAGATATGGCTCTTGTGAGCGGAATATGACCCAAGGCTATTGAGGCGGAAGTTAGCTCGGACAGAGCTTTTTGCATAGCAACCAGAGATTGCCATTCGTAGCTTGATATAGAGTCCGACCCTGGAAAACCAAGCTTATCTAAAAACTCATAAACATAATTTAAGTGGTTTTCCAGTGTTGACTCTTTAACATTCGATAAAATGTTAAAGGCATGACTCCAAGCATCTGCCAGCAATGGGGTATGTGCATTTAGTAGGCTCTGCAGCTCTAATGCATCAATATTAACTATACGCTTTCGCCTTAACTCAGCATCTATAAATGACCGCCCAGACTTTTCACTTTGGTGACCATAACACTTACCTGACATAAGTGCGGCACCAACTAAAGATACAGGCACTGGACCGGAAGCAAGCGCAGATGCAAGCTCAAGCCACGCTAATGCCGCATGAGCTACCGGCCACTGCACTAGCGGACGGGCAAGCGCTATATTGTAGCTATGGCCAAGAGGCCGGAAAGCTCGCCCTATAACCCTATGGGCATAATCGGCCCATAGCTCAAGATTGGGAACTACTATAGCAACTTTAGAATTAGGTTCACTTTCAATAATGCTAAGTGCCCATGAAACAGCATTGTTCCACTCATCGTATGGGTTATCACTCAAAACTCTTTGTACAGACGTAGCTGGCTCAAGCTGACTCTCAAGTTCAAACACATGGGCGCCTTGCTGCTCTAGGCTGGATATTACCTTTCTTAAACGTGGGCTTAGTTCCTTAAAACCAGACAACACTATGCGTTTTGGTATAAAACGTTTTGATATAAGCTCTAGATTATCAAGTAACTTACTCAGCGATGAAGACTTATCATCCGCATTTAACTTAAGTAATATATTTTCATATTCTTTTTGCCAAATTAAGAACCGTTCGTAATCTGGTGTTATCTCTGTATGCTCTACTCTTATATTCCATTCATGCAGCAAACTACGTGAATTATCAGCCATGCGCGACGCATGCTCCAAATTAATTAGGCTATGCTCAGTCTCACACTTCGAAATTGCCTC
>JAJYRX010000231.1 GCA_021793875.1 Pseudomonadota bacterium | reverse complement strand
TGAGATTGTTTATGAAAGTAGGTTTATAGTCGTTTAGCTATTTCATTAATGATAGTTGTTGCTGCAGCGGCTTTACTTTGTGCAGGCATCTCAGTTTGATTTGTATCGTCAATAATTACAATTTTTGTGTGGTCGCTGTTCATAGATTCTTGAACAAGGTTTCCTATAAGCAGTGGTATTTGTTTGCGCTTTAGCTTAGCTTTTGCATTATTAGCAAGATCTTCTGTTTCAGCAGCAAAGCCAACACAAAAAGGTGCATTTTCTATAGACGCTACCTTTGCCAGAATGTCTGGGTTTGGTTCAAATTCGAGTGTTGGCAGCTGTGGATTATTTCCAGTTTTTTTAATTTTTTTATCTGAGTAGTTTGCTACCCTCCAGTCAGCAACTGCAGCTACTGCAACAAATATATCAGTCGATTGAGCTTCTGACATAACGGCATCGTACATATCAAGCGCACTTTGTACATTAATTCGTTTTATCCCATATGGGGTGTCTAATGCAGTAGGGCCAGAAACCATAGTAACCTGAGCGCCGGCTTGATAAGCAGCTCGCGCTATTGCATAACCCATTTTCCCAGAAGATTTGTTTGTGATAGTACGTACAGGATCTATTGGTTCGGAAGTTGGACCTGCAGTTATAAGCAAGTTTTTACCCTGCAAAACCTTGGGCTTAAAAAAGGCAACAACCTCTTCTAGTAGTTCATTAGCCTCTAGCATGCGTCCGTCACCAACTTCGCCACAAGCTTGATCGCCTGACGAAGGGCCAGCTATAAGAACACCATCGTTGCGTAAAGTGTTTACATTGCGTTGATTGGCCGGGTTATCCCACATTTCGCGGTTCATTGCTGGCGCGACAATTGCAGGGCATCTACCACGTGCTAAATATAGCGTAGAAAGAAGGTCGTCACCAAAGCCATGTGCCATTTTTGCAATAAAGTTTGTACTTGCAGGTGCTATTAATAGTAAATCGGCATTGCGAGTCAAGTTAATATGGGCCATGTTATTACTGGCATTTTTATCCCAAAGATTCGTCCACACATGCTGGCCACTGATAGCCTGCATAGTTGCTGTACCAATAAATTGGGTCGCAGATTCTGTCATTACTACATCTATCGTTGCACCAAGCTCTTGCGCTCTACGCACGAACTCGACCATTTTGTAGCATGCGATACCGCCTGTTAGCCCAAGTACTATACGTTTATTAGCTAGTTCCATTTTCTATAGCCTGTTTGCCGGTTTACGAGACTTGCGTATGCGCACTATCTCATCAACTATAAGTAAAACTGCACCGCAGCTAATTGCTATGTCAGCAACATTAAAAGCTGGAAAAAACCATTCGTTCCAGTAAAACAGCAGAAAATCTATTACATGACCATGTGTTAAGCGGTCTATGACATTACCTATGGCTCCGCCAAGAATCAGGCTAAGGCTTGCATAAAGCAGTCTGCTTTGGTTTGGCTTTCGGATTAGAAATCCAATTATAAGTATTGCTAGGAATGCTATTGATATTAAAACCCACCTTGCCCATGTGTGCCCATTTGCCATAAAACTAAACGCAGCTCCAGTGTTATATAGCAGCGTGAAGTCAAAAAATGGGGTTATATTTAACCGTTCGCCATACATTAAAGCATGATCAAACCAGTATTTACTGGCCTGATCTGCTAGAACAATTACAAACGATAGTGTAATCCACGACCACATATTGTGGTGTGCTTTGGTAGTTGAAGATTTATGCGTACTCACGCAGCTCGCCTTCACCAAACAGGTTCTCTACACACCTTCCGCATATGGAGGGATGCTCAGAATCGCTTCCAACATCTGCACGTTGGTGCCAGCATCTCTCACATTTGTTATGTGGGCTTGCGGTTACCTTTATGGCTAACTCAGTGTTAGAGTCATTAACTGAAGCGTCTGAAACAATTAAAACAAACTTTAAATCATTGCCTAAGCTCTTAAGCACTTTCAGATCGTTTCCAGAGGCCTTTATGTAAACCTCAGATGCCAGCGATGACCCTATGCTACCTTCTGTTCTAAGGTCTTCAATTTTGCGTGTTACTTCAGCGCGTAAACGTCTTATATGACTCCACTTTTCAATTAGTGGTGTGGCATTAGGTATTTCTGGTAATGAGTGATACAGCTCGGTAAATATGCTGTTTTGTTCTGCGTTCTTATGTAGATCTTTCCAGGCTTCTTCAGCAGTAAATGACAAAATAGGTGCCATTAAGCGAAGCAGGGCGTGTGTTACATGATATATGCCGGTTTGTGCGGATCTACGAGCATGACTACTTTGTTTTGTTGTATATAACCTGTCTTTCAGAATATCTAGATAAAATGCACCGAGATCTTCCGAACAGAAAAGCTGCAGGCGATGTATAGCGGGGTGAAACTCATACTTTTCATATTGCTTTAAGATTGACTCTTGTACAGAGTTGGTTAGGGCTATTGCGTATTGATCTATCTCTAGTAGCTCTTTAGCGGGCACAATATCTTTGGTAGCATCGAAGTCATCAAGGTTGCCGAGCAAAAACTTTATAGTGTTTCGAATACGTCTATAGCTCTCTACTACTCGTTTAAGAATTTCATCCGATATAGATAGTTCCCCAGAGTAATCGGTTGAAGCCGTCCATAGCCTGAGGATTTCAGCGCCTAAGCTATCCGAAACCTTTTGTGGCGCTATAACGTTACCCACAGACTTACTCATTTTGTGACCTTTTCCATCT
>JAJYRX010000230.1 GCA_021793875.1 Pseudomonadota bacterium | reverse complement strand
TTAATAGCATGAGTTATATATACCTCGTTCTGATTGCTTCAGAAAGTCTATTAGCAGCTTCAATGATTCGTTTGCTTCAGGATATTTTTTTTGAAGCTCTAATATTTCATTATATGCTTCAGCTATTTTTAGTTTACGGCGATAAATAAGCTTATAGGCCTCTTTTATAGCGAGCAATTCAGTTGGCTTGTAGCCACGACGCCTTAAGCCCTCTGTGTTGACTCCAACAGGCTTAAACGGGTCACCTGCTCCAATTACATATGGTGGTATATCTTGTCTAACAGAGCTTGTACCGCCAATCATGGAGTGTGCACCAATTTTCACATATTGGTGTACTGCCGATAGCCCTCCTAGCACTGCCCAGTCGCCAATCTGTATATGTCCGGCAAGCTGTACTGAGTTAGCTATAACTGTGTCGCTTCCAATTTGACAGTCATGTGCAATATGTACATATGCCATTATCCAGTTATTATTGCCTAGGCGAGTAACCCCGATGTCTTGCACAGTACCTGTATTGATAGTAACAAACTCTCGTATTGTATTTCCGTCCCCTATTTCAAGATAAGTTATTTCATCGTCATATTTTTTATCTTGCGGAATTCCACCTATGGAACAGAAGCGATAAAAGGTATTGTTTTTTCCAATTTTGGTATGGCCATCTATTACACAATGAGAACCTACCACTGTCCCCTGACCTATGGTTACATTGGGACCTATAACACTGTATGCACCAACTTGCACACTTTTATCCAGCACTGCGCCTGGACTAATTATGGCTGTTGGATGTATGTCTTGCTGCATTGTTATTCGTCCACCGGGCGAATTGCACACATTATTTTGGCTTCAGCAACCAACTGGCCATCTACAGTTGCCTTAGCTGTGTATTTGCACATTACACGACTTATACGGTCGGCCACCACCTCCATTCTAAGCTGATCTCCAGGAACTACCGGCCTGCGAAAGCGGGCTCCATCTACCCCTACTAGATAATATGCTGTTTTTTTATCAGCTGGGTTTACATCATCTTGCCCTTCAAATGAGAATAGAGCGGCTGCCTGCGCTAAGGCTTCTATTATCATTACGCCAGGCATTACAGGTCTATCGGGAAAGTGCCCAATAAAGAATGGCTCATTAAAACTTACGTTTTTGATAGCAACAATGCTCTTGCCCGGAACCATTTCTAATACACGATCTACCAAGAGCATAGGATACCTGTGTGGCAGGCGTTGCATTATTTCTTGAATGTCTAATTCCATTACCATTTCACCCAGAAAAATATTTGTTTTTGTATTTAGGATTTGCCTTCTAGTTTTCTTAGACGCTTCCTAATGGTGGATAGTTGCGAAATCACCGCTGCATTTCTTTGCCAGTCTTTGTGTTGGGCCTGTGGAAATACACCTGTGTATCGACCAGGTTCAGTGATGTTGGAGGTAACTGCAGTGCCTCCGGATATATGTACGTTGTTGGCAAGAGTAAGATGGCCTGACAGCATTGCTGCCCCGCCTATAGTGCAGTGCTTACCGATATTAGTAGAGCCTGCAACACCAACACAAGCAGCCATGGCTGTATGATCACCTATGGTTGCGTTGTGTCCTATCATAATTTGATTATCTAGCTTTACACCATCACCTATTATGGTGTTGTCGAGTGCGCCTCTGTCTATAGTTGTGTTAGCACCAATCTCAACATCGTTACCTATTTTCACCCCACCCAACTGTGCTATTTTTACCCATGCCTGATGTTTTACACGTGGATCAGGTGCAAATCCGAAACCATCAGCCCCAATCACAGATCCAGAATGTAGTATTGTCCTATCGCCAATTTGAACGTTGTGATATATGGTTACGTTGGAATGAAAAGTGCAGTTTGAACCAATTTGGCTATTGGGGCCAATTGTGCAATGTGCACCTATTGTTGTTCCGGACGCTATACTGACACCGCTTTCTATTACTACATATGGCCCAATACTGACGTTAGCACCAATTTTGGCGTTAGGATCAATTATTGCTGTCGAATGAATGGTGTTTTTTATAGTGCTTATACGCTGATTATCAAACCACTGTGCAATTAACGCGTACAGTGCATAAGGGTTATCACAAACAACAGCAACAAACTCTGGCTTCTTTGCAGCTTGCAAACCTTCCCACGTTTTGGGCTCTAGTATTACAGCTGCAGCCTTGGTGCAGGACAACTCTGATACAAGCCTTGGATTAGATAAAAAGCTGATTTCTGCTGTCGTAGCATTAGCTAAAGACCCAATTCCCTGGATTAAGAGGCTTTCTGCCAGTTCAGGGGCTGAAAATGAATACTTTAGCCCCACTTGGTTTGCCTGTTTAATTAGCTCAGATAGCGTGGGAGCCTGACTTGAATCAAGCAATATAGGCATATTTATTAACCGCCAAGAGCCTTAAGCACCTGTTCTGTTATGTCTACGCGAGGGCTGACAGTTACTGCATCCTGAATTATTATGTCGTAATTTTCAGACTCTGCTATTTTCTTAATGGCTTCATCTGCGCGCTCGATTATGCTAGAAAACTCTTCATTACGGCGACGGTTGAAGTCTTCTTGGAACTCTCTACGCTTACGTTGCAGGTCTGAATCAAGATCTGCTAGTTGCCGTTGACGCGTTATTCTTTCCGATTCAGAAAGTACAGGTGCATCTTTATCAAATTTCTGAATCTGGTTATGAAGATTACGTGCAAGGTTTTCTAGTTCGTCATCACGTTTTTTGAACTCAGACTCAATTTTAGCTTGTGCAGCCTGC
>JAJYRX010000229.1 GCA_021793875.1 Pseudomonadota bacterium | reverse complement strand
GTAACTTAGTGATGGTCAGATTAAATTGAGCACTCAATTAAAACCAGTAGTTGCACTTGTAGGTCGTGCTAATGTGGGTAAGTCTACACTTTTTAACAGGCTTACGCGCACCCGTGCAGCTTTGGTAGCTGATTTTCCCGGCCTTACCCGAGATCGTCACTACGGTGAAGGAAAAGTAGGAGACTATCCTTACATAGTCATTGACACTGGTGGGTTTGAGCCAGTGGTAAAAGATGGCATATTGCAAGAAATGGCGCGTCAGACACGGCAGGCTATAGACGAATCTGATATTGTCATTTTTCTCGTTGATGCGCGTGCGGGATTAAATGCGCATGATCATGAAATTGCTGCGTTACTTAGACGGCAAGGCCATAATGCAATCTTGGCTGTGAATAAAGCTGAAGGCATGCGTAATCATGCCTCCATTGCAGAATTTTATGAGCTTGGGCTAGGTAGCCCACACCCTATATCAGCATCCCATGGTGATGGCGTGGCTGAGCTTATTAATAACGCCCTCGAGGGGCTGGGATTAGCCCCTTATGAGCATGAATTAAAAAGCCAAGATAATCATAAAATAAAGCTTGCAGTAGCTGGTAGGCCGAATGTTGGTAAATCTACATTCATAAATGCCATTTTAGGTGAAGAGCGCCTGGTTACTTTTGATATGCCGGGCACTACCAGAGATTCCATAGAAGTGTCATTTACTCGTGGAAGCACTGAATATACTCTTATAGACACAGCAGGGTTAAGGCGTAAGGGCAGGGTTTTTGAGGCTGTTGAAAAGTTTTCTGTCATTAAAACACTACAAGCCATAGAAGCCAGTAATGTTGTGGTTTTGCTGCTAGATGGGCATGAAGGAGTGTCTGACCAGGATGCAAGTATAGCTGGTTTCATACTTGAAGCCGGTCGCGCACTAGTAGTTGCCATTAATAAGTGGGATGGGACAGATGATTATCAGCGTGAAACGGTAATACGCGACTTTAATCGTAAGCTTAGGTTTTTGTCATTTGCTAATATGCACAGAATATCAGCCATTAATGGGCAGGGAATAGGCGCTGTATTAAGGTCTGTAGAAAAAGCACATGCTGCAGCATTTTCCAAGTTATCAACTCCAAGGCTCACTCGTGCCATTCGAGCTGCTGTCGAAGAGCAACCGCCACCGCGTAAGGGGATGTTTCGTCCTAAATTACGATATGCTCATCAGGGTGGTCAGAATCCACCTAGGGTTATTGTGCATGGTAATGCTCTTGAGGCTGTACCCGAATCATATAAGCGTTATCTCGAGGCAAGAGTTCGGGAGCAGTTTGATTTGCAAGGTACTCCTTTGAGGGTAGAGTTCAAAACAAATCGTAATCCTTACGTGAGAAATAAGTGAATAACCTGTTAAGTGACACTTTTAAAGGTCTTAAACCTTATGTTCCTGGTGAGCAACCAACTGAACCAATACAACATAAGCTAAATACTAACGAGAACCCATATCCACCATCTCCTATGGTAATAGAAGCCATAAGGAATACTGTTGATCAGCGTTTGCGTCTATATCCAGACTACACAGCGAATGATCTACGCAACGCAATAGCCCAACATCACGGGGTGACTGCAGAGCAGGTTTTTATTGGCAATGGCTCTGATGAAGTCTTGGCTCATATATTTAAAGCGTTTTTTCAGCGTGATGGTGTTTTGTTAATGCCAGACATTAGCTATAGTTTTTATACCACTTATGCGGCTATGTATGGCGTTAGGGAAAAACAAATTGCTTTAAACAATGATTTCTCTCTACCGGTAGATAAATTTTCGGAGCATGACCCTAATGTTATCGGCGTTATATTTGCAAATCCTAATGCTCCCACTGGTTTAGCAATCAGTTTGGAGGAAGTGTCAGGTATTGCTAAAGCACATCCTAATTCTGCCGTTGTGGTTGACGAGGCGTATGTTGATTTTGGTGCAGATTCTGCAATAAAACTAATTAATAAACACAAAAATATTGTAGTGGTTCACACCCTCTCAAAATCAAGGGCTTTAGCCGGGTTAAGGGTTGGTTATGCAATTGCATGTGAGGCTTTGGTTAAGGCTTTGAACGTAGTTAAAGACAGCTTTAACTCATATCCACTAGATACATTAGCAATGGCTGGTGCTACTGCATCATTTAAAGATGATGAATATTTCACGAAAAGCTTGAAAAAGGTTATAAAGTCAAGATCTTATTTATCAGAAAAACTTCAGTCTTTAGGGTTCGAAGTTTTACCGTCTAAAACGAACTTTTTGTTCGTAAAACACTCAAACTACAATGCAACGGACATAAGCGCTCAACTAAGACGTTCAGGAATCCTGGTTCGTCATTTTAATAGTCCGCGCATAAATCAGTTCCTCAGAATTACTATAGGAACTCAAGAGCAGTGTGAGTTTTTATATGAAAAATTACAGGGAATACTTAAATAGTAATGCAATTACATTTAAAATAAATGTGTGTTTCTAGGGAAAACCCTGTAAAGTGTATACTCAATAGTCATACTTAATGACTCTTTCTATAGCTTAAAAAACAAAATGGAGCATAACTAATGAGCAACAAAGGGCAAATATTACAAGACCCATTTCTTAACGCTCTGCGCAAGGAACATGTGCCGGTTTCTATTTATTTAGTAAATGGCATTAAATTACAAGGTCAAATCGACTCGTTCGACCAGTATGTTGTGCTGTTACGTAATACTGTTACACAAATGGTATATAAGCACGCCATATCTACTGTAGTTCCCGCACGTGCCGTACAGTTTCCCGAAAACGGTGAAAACGA
>JAJYRX010000228.1 GCA_021793875.1 Pseudomonadota bacterium | reverse complement strand
TGTTAACTGGTTAATGGCGTATGAGATTAACTCGATTGCACGTCCTATGCCGCGTTGGCGAGGGCTGGTCAAAAAGGCTGGAATGAAGATTGCAGTGTCCCCGTTTCGGTCTCGCAATGCTGGTATGTCAATATCTATTACGCTTAGTCGGTAAAATAGGTCTTCCCTAAATGAGCCTTCATCTACCATTTTTTTAAGTTGTAAATTGGATGCAGCAATTATGCGTACATCAACCGGGGTACTATTTGCAGCACCTATGCGTAATACACGTTTCTCTTGAAGTACACGCAGTAATTTTACTTGAACCTCAAGTGGCATTTCTGCTATTTCATCCAAAAATAAAGTGCCGCCAGATGCTAGCTCAAACTTGCCGGGGCGTCCCGCAGTATCTGCACCAGTGAAACTCCCCGCTGTATAACCAAACAGCTCGCTCTCCACTAAGTCCCGCGGTATTGCTGCACAGTTGATAGCTATGAATGGGCCATCTCGTCTTGGCCCATGGTTGTGTATGGCCTGAGCAAATAACTCTTTACCTGTTCCGCTTTCGCCATATAAAACAATACTTGAGTCAGTCATGCTTGCTTTTTTGCCTGAGAGTATGGCTGACTTAAGTATGTGAGAATCGCCCAGTAAGTCATCGAAACAGTATAGTGGACGGTCTATCATCATCTTGTATGATAGGCGTTTTACCCGCTCTATGCGTCGAAAAGTATTAACTACTGAGACAATATTACCTTTTTCATCCCTTATTGGAAGAGCCGTATCTATCACATGTAGGCTAAGAGATGGCGATTCTATAAGGTGTTCTACGTCTATATAACCCTTACCCTCCACAAAAACGCTATTGATAATTGGCGCAAAATCCAGCACTTCTGATATCGGTCTTCCTATGCTGGTATGCATATTTATATTTAGAAGTTGTGCGGCAGGCTTATTGCAGTATTGCAATATGCCGTGTTTATCTAAAACTAACAAACCATCAGAAATATGGTTGATGATGGCTTCCTGTTGTAGAACCGTATGGTGAGCTCTTAGAAGTTTTTCATTGTCTTTAATATGGTCTTCGATTAGGTTGGCGGTAACCTTGCAGCACATAAGTAAGTTTTGTTTGTTATTTGATGCTGTCGATTGAATTACCAGCCACTTTAACGTTGATGAGTCACTTGATGATATACGCAACGCGGCAGTACATACGGGCGATGAATTATTATTAGCTTCTATAAATTCAGGTTTGTCGCCTGTAATTGACAATATTTTATTAAGAAAAACAGATCTAGGCATAACGGATTGAGTTAGCGAGTGATCCTTATTGTTGGAATGTATTCCTAGGACATTACCAATAACATCTAACAAATATATTGTGAATTCTCCATACAGCATATGTTTAAGATAGCGGTTTGTAAGCTTGTCTAAGATGTCTGACCAATTGTTCATAAACTCATCCAGCAAGTATGTAAAAAAAACTTACAGTGTAAGTATATCTAACGTTAATTATTTTTATACTTGTCTTTTACAAAATATAAATTCGTTATATATCAGTTGTTTACGATTGCTTGAAACTCTTGGCATGAACTTGCGTGTATTAATGCATGAGTGTCAGGGCAACTGATGTATTACTGTCGCTCTTTATAAATAAAAATTACTAAACAGGAGATAACTATGTCTATTTACCACAAAATAGTTCGTAAGATTGGTATAGCATTTGCACTGTCTGGCGTTGCAAGTATGGCATTCATTAATGTAAATGCATACGCTGAACAAAAATATAATTGGAAAATTAGTCAGGGTATTGCAGAAGACCATCCCGCAGCTGAGCGCGCTAAGCAGTTTGCAGATTTGGTGGGTGAGCGAACGGATGGCCGTTTTAACATCAAATATTACCCTTCGGGTGTTTTGGGTGATTGGTCAGAACAAATAGAAGCTAACCGCATGGGCACCTTGGAGTTAAGTCTAAATGCAGGCTCGACAACTTATGATAAGCGTTTGAATCTTACGTTTATGCCTTATATGTTCAGAACCTGGGATCAAGTACGAGAAGCTAGTAAGGCTGATGGTTGGTTAATGCCAATATTTGATGACCTATACGGTCAGGTTGGTATGAAAGTGTTGGGAGTATACCTGAATGCTTGGGGAGGTATGGCATTTACCGACCGTGTAAATCATATCGCTAAAACTCCTGAGACGTTTAAGGGTATTAAAATACGTACGCCGCCCATTCTAATATTTGAAAGTTATATACCGGCGCTTGGATTCATTTCCACACCTATCGCATTTTCTGAAACATACAGTGCATTACAGACGGGCATTGTAGACGCTCGATCCGCAGCGCCTGCTGTAGAAGCTTATGTTATGCGTGATGCTCTGGATTACTGGGTCGAAACACGCGATAACTTCGAGTACTGGTTTTTAACGGTTAATGCCAAGAAGTGGGAGGCATTATCAAAGGAAGATCAGGCCATGCTGCAGGAAGTTGCCAATGAAGTAATGAGTGAGCAGGCTATAGAGGCTGAGAAAGATGAACAGCGATTTAAACAACAGCTTGCTGACGCCGGTGTGACTGTTCATGAATTGAGCCAAGAAGAGTGGGAGCAGTCAGCGCGTGTTGTTCGCAATGAGGTGTGGCCTCTCATCGAAAAAGAACTGCTAGGTCCTGAACTAATGCAGATTGTGCTCGATAATGTACCTCAATTAGCAGATTAAGAATGGCAAATTTTGTTCGTATCACAGTCAGACTTTGCCTGGCATTAGGCGGCGCCGCGATGCTGTTAATAATAATTCCACCGGTCGAGCTCCG
>JAJYRX010000227.1 GCA_021793875.1 Pseudomonadota bacterium | reverse complement strand
GCTATAGACTTAAAACTTCTAATAGAACAACTAAGAGAACAGGCACAAAATATTGAATGATATCAATATATTACAGCTTTTTCTTCTTGTTATACCTGAAATCCCAAGGTGCTATAGGTTTCTTTTTTGAGGCCCATAATCCTCTACGCTCAGCCTTGGCTTTATCTTGAGCATCGTAAAGGCTTTTGTCACGTACGTAATAGTCGTATACCCAAGCGTAGCCACTAGCAATCATATCCCTATTAACATCTACACCATTACAAAAAACATGACCTAAGTGCCTGTTGTACGTATCAGGACCATGATCATGTATTTCTACAGGCTTACCTCTAGGACAGAGTTTGCGTAAATGATCACGTGCTTCTATGCCGTAGGCCTGATCTATTTCAGGTGCATCAATTTGATCCAAACGAATGGGTATGGTTTTTTTGAAACCAGGACATCGTGCACGCATGCTGTCTCCATCATGCACCGATGTAACCTTACAACTACGGACGGTTACGCCATTATTGTCCGGTCCTTTGTCTAAGATTGTTTTATTTAATGTATACGAGGAAACAGCTAGTATTGCGACAGCCAATATAGGCAAGCTTCTCTTGTTTTTCATTGTTTAACTACGTCCCTCTTCTACCGCATGACAAGCAACCTTAGATAATCCATAGTCTATAAGCTCTGGACGTTGAATTCTACAACGCTCATTTGCTAATGGGCAACGTGGGTGAAAACTACAGCCACTTGGTGGGTCAAGGGGGTTAGGAACTTCTCCAGCAACGGGTGTGCGTGATTTTCCTGTACCTGTTATGTCTGGTATAGCACCAAGCAACATGGATGTGTACGGATGACGAGGACGAGCGAATAGCTCACTTCTGCTTGCTATTTCCACTATTCGACCTAGATACATAACCCCGATTCGGTGCGCTACATGATGCACCACAGCAAGATTATGAGATATAAACAGATAACTTAAACCAAACTCAGCTTGCAGGTCTTTCATAAGATTAAGAACTTGCGCCTGTACGGAAACATCAAGAGCTGATGTTGGTTCGTCACACACAATTAAGTCTGGCTGTAAAGCCAAGGCGCGAGCAATGGATATACGTTGTCTTTGTCCCCCGGAAAACTGATGTGGATAACGTCTTTTATCGGAAGCATTAAGACCAACTTGCTCAAGTAAACTAACAACTTTTTCCTGCTGCTGCTCTGATGTAAGATTAGTGTGTACACGCAGAGGTTCAGCAATAATGCGCTCTATCCGCCACCTAGGATTTAAACTGGCGTATGGGTCTTGAAAGATCATCTGTAGTCGCTTTCGCATACTAAGCTGCTGTTGGACATTCATTGACGATATATTTTCACCATCAAAAACAATTTTGCCGTAACTAGCTTCATATAATCCAGCAAGCACTCGTGCAACGGTAGACTTACCGCAGCCAGATTCTCCAACAAGGCCAAAGGTTTCGCCCTTATTCAATGTAAAACTAACACCATCTACGGCTCTTAGATAAACTTTAGGCTTACCGTATATAACACGCTCTAACCAAGGTGGAGATACATCAAAATATCGTGCCACGTTTTGTATTTCTATTAATGGCTTACTCATAACTACCCTCTTGTGGTTCGTTATGAAGCCAACATGCAACCATACGACCTTTTGAGTCGGAAAGCTCCGGACGCGTAGATTGACAAATATCCATAACCCTTGAGCATCTTGGGTTAAAAGCACAACCAGAAGGAATGTTATTCAAACGTGGCATACTGCCAGGAATTTGCTCCAGACGTTCTACAATATTGTTTATGTTGGGAATGGACCGCATAAGACCGCTTGTGTAAGGATGTAATGGATCCTGTATAACTTGCTTAACCAGGCCTGTCTCAATAATTCTTCCCGCGTACATTACTGCAACCCTATCTGCAGTTTCGGCTATTACCCCCATATCATGGGTTATCAACATTACGGCAGTATTATTTTCTCTGCAAAGATTTTTTATTAAATCTATTATCTGAGCTTGAATAGAAACATCTAGAGCAGTAGTTGGCTCATCAGCTACTATAAGCTTTGGCTCAGCGGCTAATGCTAAAGCAATTACAACACGCTGCCTCATACCACCTGAGAACTGATGGGGGTAATGATATATACGATCACGGGCCGCAGGTATACCGGTTGACTCCAGAAGCTCAACAGCGCGTTTATAAGCTTGCTTATGAGTTAATCCCAAGTGTGTTTGTATAGTCTCTATAAGCTGATGGCCCACCGTGTAAAGTGGGTTTAACGATGTTAAAGGATCTTGAAATATGGCTCCTATTTCATTACCGCGCACTTTACGCATCTGCTCTTCGGTTAAATTTTCTAGCCGCTTACCATCAAAATTTATTTCACCTCCAGCTATACGTCCTGGGGCGTCAAGAAGCCTGATTATTGACATTCCTGTTAATGATTTCCCAGCACCAGATTCGCCCACAACTCCTAACACTTCGCCTCGGTTTATATGAAAAGATACTCCATTAAGGGCAGTTAAAACACCACGTCTGGTAGGAAACTCCACCTTAAGATCTTTAACTTCGAGTAATGGTCTCATGTTAATTTAACCGTGGATTTAAAGCGTCACGTAGCCAATCACCCAATAAGTTAACTGACAGCACTAAAATAATGAGCATGACGCCGGGGAAAATAGTGATCCACCATTCACCTGAGAAAAGAAAATCATTGCCTACCCTTATTAGGGTACCTAATGATGGGGATGTTGGCGGGACCCCTACACCAAGAAATGAAAGTGTGGCCTCAGTAATTATTGCTGTAGCCAGGTGAACTGTTGCAAGAACAAGA
>JAJYRX010000226.1 GCA_021793875.1 Pseudomonadota bacterium | reverse complement strand
TTATCGGTTTGTCCAGCAACTGAATAAGCGCGCCCCTCAAGAAATAGAAGCTGTACATCTTCACCTATAGCTTCATATTCTTTACGCTGCTGCTTACGCTTTTCAATAACTTCCAATGCTTCATTAGTTTGACCTGAGTCTATAAGGTTTCTAATTTTGTCAGTTATTTGTGACGGAGTTAATGGTAGGCGTGTATCTACGCTAGGCTCAAGCTTTTTAAGAACGTTAGCAAGGCCCTGCCATCCACCATCTTTTACGGGTGGCTCTTCAAATAGCGAATGATCGCTAAGCTGAGCAAAGGCAGTTGTAGCGGAACTAATGGCTATTACCATTGTAATTACATAGCGTTTCAATGCGACCCCTTATTTAAAAAGGACTATTAATTGTTCAAATGCGCAAAACAGTTTGCGTCTTGCTATACTGATCAACCATAATTTTACCTGTGTAACCGGTTAGCTTTGCAGTTTAACGTAAACAGCAGCTACTGCTCGCTGGTTGTCATTAATATATAATTACATTAATTTGCATTGGCGCAGATGCTACAAATTTATAACTCACTTAGTAGAAGAAAAGAACCATTTAAAACCATAGAACCTGGCCGCGTTCGTATGTACGTGTGTGGAATGACAGTATACGATTTCTGTCATCTGGGTCACGCTCGCATGCTGGTAAGTTTCGATGTTATCGCCCGTTGGTTGCGTGCTAGCGGATATCAAGTTCATTACGTGCGCAACATAACCGATATAGACGACAAAATAATAAATAAAGCTCTTCAAACTGGCTCAAGCCTTAAGGATGTAACGCAATTTTATACAGATGCCATGCATGCTGATGAAAAAGCATTAAACGTGTTGTCACCAGATTCAGAGCCTAGGGCAACAGAGCACGTGCCAGACATGCTTGACATAATACAAAGGCTGGAGCAAAAAGGCCTTGCATATAGAGCTAGTGATGGCGATGTTAACTACGCGGTACGAAAGTTTGAAGGTTATGGAAAACTATCTGGGAAAACTCTGGACGATCTCCGAGCTGGCGAGCGCGTGGCCGTTGCTGGTGGAAAAGAAGACCCTCTCGACTTTGTGCTTTGGAAGGCAGCTAAAGAAGAAGATCCAGAAGATTCTAGATGGGAATCTGAATACGGAGAGGGCAGGCCTGGCTGGCATATAGAATGTTCTGCCATGAGTAGAGCCTTGCTTGGTATTCCTTTAGACATACATGGTGGTGGGCCAGACCTTAAGTTTCCCCATCATGAAAATGAAATAGCTCAAACAGAAGGCGCCTTTGGCGGGCAAATGTCCACGTTTTGGATGCATTGTGGTCCATTAATGGTTAATGATGACAAAATGTCCAAATCATTGGGTAATTTCAGCACAATAAGGGCAATATTGGGCAAGTCTGAAAGTTTAGATGACAAAGTAGCCACATATGAGGCTAATCCGCGTGAGGCAGAGATGCTTCGTTTCTTTATTGTTCGTAACCACTACAGAAGCATACAGAACTACGCGCCTCAAAATCTATTTGATGCACAGAACTCACTTGATAGGCTATATCAAACCTTGCAAAATGTTCCACCAGCGAATGTTGAAATTGACTGGGATCACCCTCAGGCTAAGTTGTTTAGTGCAGCCATGAATGACGACTTTAATACTGCTGGTGCAATATCAGTGCTTTTTGAGTTAGCTAGTCAGGCTAATAGTAGCAACGACGCTAACCTTAGTGGGCTTATGAAATCATTAGGCGGCGTATTGGGGATATTGCAGAATGACCCAGAAGCATACCTTAAATCTCCAACCAGATACGGCAGTGACAATACGCAAGGTAATCTAACTAAAGATGAAATAGAGGGCTATATACAGAAACGCAACGCTGCAAAACAAGAAAGGAACTATTCGGAGGCAGACAGAATAAGATCGTTACTTCATGACAATGGTATTGAGCTAGAAGACAAACCTGGTGGTGTTACGCAATGGCGTTATCGCTAACTGATTACAAGCCCGAATACTGGGATAAGGCCTGCAAGGCTCTTGTTTCTCGAGATAGAATATTAAGGCGCATAATACCGCAGTATAGTGACGAGTGGTTGCAGCCGCCATTGTCCGACTATGCTAGCCTTGCCCGCATAGTGCTAGGGCAGCAGTCTTCTGCTCGAGCGGCAGACAAACTTTGGCAGAAGTTTATAGCCAGGTTTGGTAATCCGCCATGTCCGTTAAAATTGCACGAAATGGTTTCAAGTGGACTAGTGGTACCGGACGTTCCTAAGCGTAAGGGGCGTTATATTGCTGGTCTGGCAGAATACTTTGTTAGTCATGGTGCCAAACTTCCATGTTGGCGTAAGCTTGATAATGAAGAAGTTATTCATAAGCTTAGCCAAATTCAGGGGGTTGGCCGATGGACCGCAGAATTGTTTTTAATTTTTAACTTACACCGACCTAATGTGCTACCTTTAGAAGATGCAAGTCTTAACAGGGCAATTTCGTTACACTATTTTAGTGGCGAACCTGTAACCCGGTTCGATGTGCGCGAAGTTGCGCAGGCCTGGGGGCCGTGGTCTACGGTAGCAGCATGGTATTTATGGCGTAGCCTTGACCCTTTGGCCGTAAGGTTTTAATGCCCTTAGGAAAATAAACCCATATGCGAAATACATACCTGGATTTTGAAAAACCTCTGGCGGAACTAGAAAGTAAGATTGACCAGTTACGCTTCGTACAAACTGACTCTGCTGTTGATATATCAGAGGAAATATCACGCTTACAGCAGAAAAATAAAACTCTAGCCAGAAATATTTATTCCAAGCTCACTCCATGGCAAACCGCTCAGGTTGCAAGACAT
>JAJYRX010000011.1 GCA_021793875.1 Pseudomonadota bacterium | reverse complement strand
GGTGCGGGCAAGACAACCTTATTTAATGTGATATCAGGGTTTACCAATTACAGCGCTGGTAATGTAAGGTTGCATGGAATTGAGTTGAATGCTGTATCCGCTGCCACCCGTGTACGCATGGGTTTGGTACGAACTTTTCAGGTAAATAGCCTGTTTTCTGACCTAACCGTATTGCAATCTTTGCTTATTCCTGTATTTGAGAGCTTAGGTTTGGGTGCACGCTGGTGGCTGAGCATAAAAGCTACTAAAAATGCTCGTGACAGAGCTTTTTACTGGTTGGCTCAAATGGGGCTTGATAGCTTCGCCAATACTCTAGTTAGTGAGCTGTCGTATGGCCAACAGCGATTATTAGAAATTGCCCTGGCCCTTGCGCGTGAGCCAGATGTGCTGCTATTAGATGAGCCTGTGGCAGGGTTACCAGCTGATGATCGCGCAATGGTTGCTGACATATTAAACACAGCTGTTTCACAGAGCGTAGCTGTATTAATGATAGAGCACGACATGAATCTTGTGTTTGATTTTGCGAATAGCATATATGTTCTGGCAGATGGTGTCATTGTAGATTACGGCACACCAGAGCATATCAAGTCTTCTTCTGCGGTACAAAAAGCGTATCTTGGGCTGTTGTGATTAGCTTTTAGGCAGTCTAAACAGTTCTGGGTCTGGGCCTATTCTGCCGTCAGGTTTATGTATTGCTTTTATACGCTCCATATCAGACTCGTCTAAAACAAAATCAAAAATTTGCAGATTTTGCTGTTGTCGCTCTGAGGAAATGCTTTTAGGAATAATCATGTTGCCCAGCTGTATATGCCACCTTAATATTATTTGAGCCACTGACTTGTTATGTTTCTTGGCCAATGCAATTAACGTGCTGTTATTCCATAAGGTTCCCTGTCCTAGTGGGCTCCAAGCTTGTGTTTGTATGCCCTGATCTGCATGAAATTGGCGTAGTTCTGGTTGTTGGAATCCAGGGTGCAATTCTATTTGGTTAACAGCGGGCAATACCCCTGTTTTATCTAGCAATTTCTGTATGTGCTCAATATTGAAGTTGCACACACCTATTGACCTTATTAAACCTTCATCGCGAAGTCTTATGAGTGATTCCCATGCTTCTACATATTGGTTTATTTTTGGCACAGGCCAATGTATGAGGTATAAGTCTATGTAATCTAGGTTAAGCGTTGCTAGGCTAGACTTAAACGCAGCGGTTGCATTTTCATGGCTGTGTTCTGTGTTCCATAGCTTTGTTGTTACATATAAGTTTTCCCTATTTATTTCGGAAAGCTTTATGCCACGCCCAACACCGGCCTCGTTTTCATATATAAAGGCTGTATCGATAAGCCTGTATCCATTGTTAATGGCCGTTGGTATTACGGTATCGAGTTTGTTGTCGGGAATTTGCCATACGCCAAGGCCAACCTGGGGTAGTAAGCGGCCATCGTGAAGTTTAACCATAGGTATATAAGACATAGATCTAACCATTAAAATGTGGGTTTATTAACTATTAAGTGTACACAGTAGCCATGCAAGCAATAATTTTATGGGCGTCAGGCATAACTCCAAATACTTTATGGTTGGCGTTGCTGGCAGTTACTTGTATTTTGCTTGTGCAAAGTGCTAGATCATATTTAATGCGGCGCAAAATACGGCATTATGAAATGCAGCTTGCCGAACTGGAAGCAATAATTGCCGAACGTGAAGCCCACTATTCCCATTTGCGTGAAATGTCTGATGCGGCCACCAAACAGCTTGAAGATGGGTTTGAAGACATGGCTAAGCGCATTATGAGTCAGCAGGCTACTGCGTTTACCTCTCAAGGTCAGGTTGCAATAGAGTCTATGCTACGGCCTTTTCGTGAGCAGGTACAGGAGTTTCAGAAACGCGTTAATGAAATACATGCTGAATCACTGCGCAGTAACGTTTCTTTAAATGCCGAAATTAAGCGCGTAGTAGAAATGGGAATGCAGCTGGGTACCGATGCAAGCAACCTTGCACAGGCGTTAAAAGGCGATAAAAAATTGCAAGGTAATTGGGGTGAATACCAGCTTGAACAGGCTTTGCAGCAGTTGGGTATGGTGCGTGATCATGACTATGTGGTTCAGGCTACTCTTACAAGTTCAAGTGGTAAAAGATTGGTTCCTGACTTTCTTATCTGCTTGCCAGAAAATAGGCACTTAGTAATTGATAGTAAAGTATCTTTAGCAGACTATACACGCGCGGTGGCGGCAGAAACCTCACAAGATGCTGATGCTGCCATGTCAGATCATGTGAAAGCAGTAAAGCGTCACATAGATGACTTGTCCGCTAAAGACTACAGTGCTTATACGGGTAGTAGTAGCCCTGGCTTCGTCCTTATGTTTATGCCTGTAGAGGCTGCATTTACAGCAGCTTTAAGGCACGATCCACAGCTTTTTGACTATGGTTGGAGCCGTAATGTAATTCTGCTGTCGTACTCTACTCTTATGCCTGTGCTAAAAGTGGTTGCCAACCTATGGACTATAGTGCGCAGCAATGAACAGGCTCAGGAAATAAGTAGGTCGGCAGGTGAAATATATAATCAGGTAGCCGTTACAGCAGAACGTCTTAAAAAGTTAGGTGCTAGTCTGTCAACTGTTAGCAGACACTATAACGACACCGTTGTCGCCGTTGCTGGACAGCAAGGCTTGTTCGGTAAGGTAGAGCGTTTTACCAAGGTTTCCGCACAGGCTAATAAGGATATGATAGAGCCCGACGCGTTACATGCCGATTTTCAGCATGAACGCTTAGATAGAAACAATTAGGAGTTACAACAATGCAAGAGCGTACAGCACCTTTATCAGACATACGCGTGCTTGATTTGTCTCGTGTGTTAGCTGGCCCATGGTGCACTCAGAACCTGGCCGATTTAGGCGCTGACGTAATAAAGGTGGAACGCCCAGATACAGGAGACGATACACGTTCTTGGGGGCCTCCATATTTAAAAGACCAGAACGGTGAGGACACCACAGAAAGTGCATATTATTTAAGCACTAATCGTAACAAAAGGTCTGTTGCCGTCGATTTTTCTACTGAACAAGGAGCAGCCATCATTAGACAAATGGTGAAGCATTGTGATGTGCTCGTAGAAAACTTTAAGGTTGGTGGGTTAAAGAAATATGGTCTTGATTATGAAACCATTAAAGAAATAAACCCTGGAATTATCTACTGTTCTATTACCGGATTCGGTCAAACTGGTCCGTTAGCAAACCTGCCAGGTTATGACTTTATGATACAGGGCCTGGGTGGCCTTATGAGCATAACCGGTGAGCGGGATGATCTGCCTGGAGGCGGGCCGCAGAAAGCAGGTGTGGCAGTAACCGATGTAATTACCGGAATGTACGCAACCGTTGCGATATTGGGTGCTTTATATGAACGCAAACGTAGTGGTAAGGGGCAGTATATAGATTTGGCTTTGCTTGATTCCCATATTGCTATGCTTGCGAATCAGAATCTTAACTATATGACCTCTGGCATACCACCGAAACGGTATGGAAATGCTCATCCAAATATAGTTCCCTATCAGGCGTTTGCTGCGTCAGATGGCCATCTTATAGTCGCTGTTGGCAACAATAATCAGTTTAAGGCCTTTTGTAAGGTAATTAAGCGTCCAGAACTTGCCGATAACCCCGACTACTCTAGTAATGGGCAAAGGCTGAAAAATCGTGACGTTTTGGTCGATATTATTAGTGCGGAAATGCTTAAGTGTTCGCGCGATGAATGGATAGACGCGTTACAGAATGCTGGTGTTCCGTGTGGGCCAATTAACGATTTGCAGCAGGTGTACAACCACCCGCAAGTTAAATCACGTGGGGTCTGGGTTAATATGGCACATCCGGTTGCCGGCACAGTTCCTACAACGGCTAACCCTATAAGATATAGCGACACTCCGGTGCAATACACTAGGCCAGCGCCTATGCTGGGCGAACACACTCAAGAGGTTTTCCAAGAGCTAGGAATAATTGCCGATTAACCAGAGGGCAGCTATGTTAAGTTCATGAATTATATAGCTGTCTAGGGAAAACCCCGAAATAAAATGTGTTATTTGATAGCCGCTTCGTTGTAACATAATTTTATCTTGGCATAAGTATTTGTGACTGGTCGATCACCAGTCCATGCAAACCAATTTCACCTCCAAGGAGAACAAGTATGCGAAAATTTTTTAGTAAGCCACTAACCACAAAAAGGTTAGCAGTAACAGCAGGTGCAGCAGCCATGCTAGCAGCACTGTCAGCACCAATGCCTGCAGCTGCACAGCAAGATTTCATTAGCATAGGAACAGGCGGCGTTACTGGTGTTTATTATGCTGCTGGTGGTGCAATCTGCCGCTTAGTTAACAAAGATCGTTCCGAGCATGGCTTACGCTGTTCTGTTGAATCAACCGGTGGTTCGGTATTTAACGTAAACACAATTAAAGCCGGTGAGCTTGATCTTGGTGTTGTTCAGTCTGACGTCGGCTACAACGCATACAACGGTGAGGGTCAGTTCGAAGAGTCTGGCGAATTTAAAAAGCTGCGTTCTGTATTCTCTCTGCACCCTGAACCATTTACTGTGGTAACCCGTAAGGAAGCAAATATAAAAACCTTTGACGACCTTAAAGGTAAGCGTTTTAACGTAGGTAACCCAGGTTCAGGTACTCGTGCATCCATGGAGCAATTGCTTGGTGCACGCGGTGACGGTCTTGATTTCTTCTCCCTAGCTTCAGAGCTTCGTCCCGATGAGCATGGTGCGGCCCTTTGTGATGGCAAAATCGATGGGTTCTTTTACGGTGTAGGTCATCCATCAGCTAACATTCAAGACCCAACCACTACCTGTGGTGCAAAGCTTGTACCTCTTACTGGTGACGCAGTAGATAGCCTAGTTGATAAATACCCATACTATGCCAAGGTCGATATACCAGGTGGTCTGTATGCCAATAACGATGAAGATATTCCTACATACGGTGTGCTAGCAACATTTGTTTCTAGTGAAGACACACCCGACGAGGTTGTATACCAAGTTGTAAAAGCAGTATTCGATAACTTTGAAGATTTTAAAAAGTTACACCCTGCATTTGCACACCTTAACAAAGAAGAAATGGTTACAAACGGTCTGTCAGCACCGCTGCATCCTGGAGCTGAAAAGTACTTCAAAGAAAACGGCTTAATGTAATTAAAAATACTTAAAATAGAAAAATAATAAGTGCAAACGGCGTGATCCTGGTGGGTCACGCCAGTATTTTCATGTTAGGCATGAATTGTGTCTAGTCTGAACAAACGCGTAACGCGTGGGCAGTTCAGCTGCCCTGGTAACTGAACGGGAAGCGTAAAATGACAAACAATATAAAAGATAACGACACAGGCCCAGACGCAGCAGAGTTAGAGCAATTAGTGGCGGAAGCTGACCAGGGTGGTCGTGAGGTTGGCGGCATAACTGGTCTGGTTTTATTTTTGGCGGCAGTACTTTGGTCTTTGTTTCAGCTTTGGTACGCATCTCCGCTGCCATTTACACTAAATTTTGCCATTTTTAACGATACCGAAGCACGTGCTCTGCATCTAGGCATAGCAATGTTCATAGCCTACATGGCATACCCTGCGCGCAAATCGTCGCCTCGTGACCGCATGCCGCTGCACGACTTGGTGTTGGCATTAATGGCCGCATTCTGTGGCTCATACCTGTACTTGTTCTACGATCAGTTAGCTACGCGTCCCGGCATACCAACACAAATGGACGTCATTGTTGCATGTGTGGGGTTGGTGCTACTGCTAGAAGCAACCCGTCGCTCGTTGGGTGCGCCCATGGCCATATTGGGTACGGTATTTGTACTGTACTCGTTCTTTGGTCCTTATTTGCCAGACGCCCTATCACACAGAGGTGCCTCTATTGAGCGCCTAATGTCGCATATGTGGTTAACCACCGAAGGTGTGTACGGTGTTGCACTAGGCGTTTCTGTTTCATACATATTTATATTTGTGCTTTTTGGCTCTTTATTAGACCGTGGTGGGGCCGGTAACTACATGATGCAGGTGTCATTTGCACTTCTGGGTCACTTGCGTGGTGGTCCTGCCAAGGTTGCGGTTGCTTCTTCAGCTGCTAACGGATTGGTATCAGGTTCCTCAGTTGCCAACGTTGTAACCACTGGAATATTTACTATTCCTCTTATGAAACGTGCTGGCTACGGCGCTGTCCGAGCTGGTGCTATAGAAACATCGGCATCTGTGAACGGGCAAATAATGCCACCTGTAATGGGGGCGGCTGCGTTCCTTATGATTGAGTATGTCGGTATACCTTATACAGACATAATAAAACATGCCATTTTACCGGCATCTATATCTTATATAGCGCTTTTCTACATGGTTCATCTAGAGGCGCTTAAACTTGGCCTAGAGCCAATGACTGCGGGCATGAAGCCTAAGACCCCCACGCAAAGAATTGCAGGATGGGGTATGGGTATAGCTGGTACTGCAATATTTATGAGTCTGGTTTACTGGATAGGCACAGGCATACAAAAAATTGCAGGTGAGTCAGCGGTATGGATACTTGGCATCCTTCTAATAGCGCTTTATATATGGCTTTTAAGGGGAGCATCAAAGTATCCCGACCTTCCTGATGAAATCAGTATTACTGATAGCCGCCCAGAACCATGGCCTACTGTACGCTCAGGTTTGTACTTCCTTATACCTATAGGTATTTTAGTATGGTGCCTAACCATAGAGCAGTTATCTCCAGGTCTGTCGGCATTTTGGGGCGTTATGTCCATGCTTTTCCTAATGGCTACTCAAAGGCCGTTAATGGCACTATTTCGCCGTCAGGCGGTAATGCCAGCTGTAAAAACAGGGCTTGAAGATCTAATAGGTGGTCTACACGACGGTGCCCGTAATATGGTTGGCATAGCAATTGCCTGTGGTACAGCTGGTCTTATTGTTGGTGCAATTACCCTTACCGGCTTGGGTTTACGCATGACTGCCTTTGTGGAAATTGTGTCCATGGGCAGTGTGTTGATAATGCTGTTTTTTACTGCAGCGGTATGTTTGGTGCTTGGCTTGGGAATGCCTACAACAGCTAACTACATTCTCATGGCTACGCTAATGGCTCCGGTAGTAGTAGAGCTAGGGGCGCAAAACGGCATGATAATTCCGCTAATAGCGGTGCATATGTTCGTGTTTTATTTCGGCATTATGGCCGATATAACTCCTCCCGTAGGGCTGGCAACATTTGCTGCTTCGGCAATATCTGGTGCACACCCGCTTGCAACAGGTATACAAGGGGTTATATATGCTTCCCGTACAGCGGTTCTTCCATTCATGTTTATATTTAATCCATTATTGCTTTTAATGGACGTTGGCTCTTGGTTTGAGCTGGTTATGGTGATTGGTGGGGCTACTCTGGCTGCTATGACCTTCTCAGCTGCAACTTTAGGGTGGTTTAGGTTTAAATGCAGTGCGCTAGAGGTAGTTGCATTGCTAGCAGTTACCTTTATATTGTTTAGGCCCGATTGGTTAATAAACTTTATTGCACCTAAATATGTAGAAAGGCCAGCAACTGAAGTCAACAAAGTCATATCTGAAATGCCGCATAACGGCAGGTTTATTGCTGTTATAGAAGGTATGAGCGTCGAAGGAGACGACCTTGTGAAAACAGTGGGGGTAGCCTTGCCCGAGCTGCCAGAAGGTTCCGACGCTACAGGTGATGCCGCCGCTATGCAAAGGCTCTCTTCCGTGGGGCTTATGCTAATGCCGCTTGGCGACGATCTGCAAATAGCAAACGTTAGGTTTGGTAGCCCTGCTCGTAGAGCTGGATGGGAAATGGGCTGGGATATCACAGGAATTATGATACCCAACCCTGACAGGCCTTCCGAGTTCATGTCGTACATACCCGCAATTTTGTTACTAATGCTTATATGGTGGCGACAGGGGTTGCGCATGAAACGAGAACCAAAGCCGGAGGCTATAAAGGCAGTGTAAAAGTTGCATAAGAGTTCGGTTTTAACGCCACCGCTGCCCATGCGTGGTGGCGTATCTCCAAGCAGGGTTTATTTGCCTGATGGCCCATGGGAAACGGTATTGCAATATTTGTTGTACCGTTACTCTCATCTACCAGAAGGGTTGTTAGAACAACGCATTTCGCGGGGCGATATTGTTGATTCAAATGGCACGCCCATTTCTATACATACGCCTTACAAGTCACATCAGTGGCTGTGGTATTACCGCGAAGTTGAAAATGAAGCTAAGGTGCCGTTTGACCTTCCCATAATATATATAAATGAGCACATAGTAGTTGTTGACAAGCCTCATTTCCTTGCCAGCATTCCAGGTGGACGATACTTGCGTGAGACGGTTGTAGTACGCCTTAGAGATAAGCTTAATTGCCCTTATATTAGCCCTATACATAGGTTGGACCGCGACACCGCAGGAGTTATGGTGCTAAGCCGTTCGCCTGCACAAAGAGGCCTGTATCAGTCTATGTTTCAGAATCACAAGGTTAATAAAATATACGAGGCGGTTGCTGAGTACAGGCCCGATCTGCAATATCCATATACGCATACTAGTTGTATTGAGCCGGGTAATGGGTTTCTTATGAAGGAATCTGCTATTAAGCCCGCGAATAGTCATACCACAATTACCGTGCTGCGCAAGCTCGAGGGTAGTAAAGCCTTGTACAGGCTTATGCCAGTTACCGGACGTAAGCATCAGCTAAGGGTGCATATGAGCTCTCTTGGCATGCCAATTATTAACGACGATATGTACCCAGTTTTGTTGCCGCAGCGCAGCGCTGACGATTTCTCTGAGCCGCTTCAACTATTAGCACGCGGCATAAGCTTTACAGACCCTGTAAGTGGTAAACCTATGTCTTTCACCAGTTCTAGATCGTTGGATCTGGCGGCTAACTTTTTAACCTAAGTTACAGTGTTCTTTCATTAAATCTTGTAGCTGATACTTCCAATAAGTTAGTTGCACCGCAACTTTACCTATTTGTCCCCCATTCCAAACTAGGCCAAAAGGTCTAAATAAACGGTATCTATCTGACTCCCCGCTTATAGCTTCTGCTACCGTTCTGGCGCCAGCCGAGGTTGTATTTACTCCATGTCCACCAAATGCTGTGCAATACCATAGGTTATTTTCTAGCATGCCTACCTGTGGCATCATGTGACGCGCATAAGACATTAGACCAGACCAGGTAATAGCAATAGGTATATCTTTAAGCTGTGGATAGCATAGTGCCAGTTCTTTTTTAAGAATTCTGGTTATATTTTCTGGGTCAGTTGTGCGAGTAGTTATATGTCCACCCCATTGCAACCTATTCCCATCTACTATTCTGTAATAGTTACCTGCACGTCTGGTGTCGCCAATGGCAGCCCTAGTTTTAATGGATTGCTTGAGCTCGTTACCCAGAGGCTCGGAAAGCATTATATAAGTGGCAATAGGTAGAAATGATTGCTGTAGTTTTGGAACAAGACTGCCTGTATACCCACCGGTACATATAACTACAATATCAGCATCAATGGTTGCTAAAGGTGTTTTTACTTTGAAACCATAGTTAGAGCGGGAAATGGTGGTGGCTGGAGTGTTTTCGAATATATTCGCACCTAGCCTGCTTGCTTCCTTTGCTAGAGCATGGCAATAGTTTAAAGGGTGAAAATGAAACCCATCGTTTGCATATACGCCCTGATAATAGCGTGGGCTGTTAAGTAGTTGCTTAACTTCGTCTTGATCTAAAAACTTAAGTTCGCGCCCGTAGCGTTTGTTCTGATCATCACAAAAACGCATGAAAGCATCGCTATTATTATAAGTAGAAACTTTAAGGTGTCCGAACTGAAGCGGACAAGTATTCGCCGCTAGCCTTGTGGCATACTCTTTAACCATGCTTACGCCTTCCATTGAAAGGCGGTATAGCTCATCGAAGTGGTTACGCCCCACTTTATGCAAAATAGCATCTGAGTTTGCAGACCAAGCCGGACTTACAGACCCGCCATTGCGTCCAGATGCCCCCCAGCCTATTTTATTGGTATCAATAGCTGTAACCTGAAAACCCTTATATGCCAGCTCCAGAGTGCAGGTTAGGCCAGCTAGGCCAGCACCAATTACCAATACCTGAGTGCTATGTTCATGTTGAAGGTTGGGGTAGTTTACTGAGCCGGAAATTGTGCGCCGGTAAAATGTATCTATGTATTTGGGTTTTATATGTTCTGCCATATTACTATGCGCTGGAAGAAGCAGCGGATGTTCTGTCGCGTACCTTGGTTTCTAGCCATCTGGCGAAGCGCAGCACAGGGTAGCAATATATAAAATATATTACTGCTATAAGCGAGTATATATACAGCAAATGATTAGGGTATGTAATTATTAGTTGCTCACCCTGACGGGTAAGTTCGGCAATGCCTACAACGGAAATTATTGCTGTGCTTTTAATAAGAATAACGTACACACCGCTCATGGGTTGAATAATAAGCCTGAGAGCCTGGGGCAGTATTACTAGCCGCATGGTTTGGTATCGGTTCAGTGCAATGGCAGCTGCAGCTTCCCATTGTTCACGTGCTACAGACTTAATAGCCCCGGTAGTTATTTCAGCTACATAACTAGAGGTGTACACAGTAAGGGTTATAAAGGCAGCAGTTTGTGAGTCCCAGCTTAACCAAGATACATTGGTGTTAGGTAATACAAAATAAAACAAATATAGCTGTACCAGAAAAGGTGTACCTCTAAGAAAATGTATATATGCGCCCAATAGCACATTAATTACCGGCACTTTATATGAGCGAATTAGGCCAATAGTAAAGCCCAGAAGAGAACCAGCAATTATGGATGCAAAAGATATGCGTAATGTTTCAACAAAGCCCCGTGCTAAAAACGGCATTACGGTTAGGGTGACATCGTAGTAAGTGTTTAAAGTTTGCATCATGATTGTCACCTAGTATTCCAAGCTGGTCCGGTTAGGCGTTTTCTTACTGCATGTGACAGCCATAGCATTAATGCATATATAAGCAAATAACCCATGGCAACAGTAACAAAGCTCTCGGTAGGCATAATGCGCTGGCTGTTCATGAGCATGCCCGCCATCAAAAGTTCAAATACAGTAATTAGTGACAGCAAAGAAGTGTCTTTGATAAGAACAGCTGTTTGACCAAGAAGGGGTGGTACGGTATTTACAAAGCCCTGGGGAAGAGTCACATAATAAAATTGCTGCCATCCATTCATGCCAACAGCCTTGGCCCCTTCAACCTGACCTTTGGGTACAGACTCAAACCCTACGCGAAGTATTTCACCCATATATGGTGCTGTGTGTACAACAAGAGCAAAAATGCCAAGCCAGAGTTCGTCCCACCTTAAGGCCATTGGTATAAGCTCTGGCAAAGCGTAGTAGACCAGATATATTTGAACCAGCAATGGTGTGGCCCTTATAAACTGAATATAACCAGCTACAGGCCGCCATATAAGCGGGTTTTTAGACATTCTTAATACTGCTAGTAGAACCCCAAATACTAGGGACAGTACCAAAGCAATAGCAGAGATATACATGGTTGCCCATAGGCCAGCTGCAAACTGGTCTATGTACTGACCCACTACACGCCAGTTATAGTAATCAAGAAGCCACGTCATAAGTATTATTTACACAAAATAGATCTGCTACCACAGTATCTGGTTTAGGAAGTCTTTTGTTCTTTGATGCTCAGGGTTTGTGAAAAACTTCTCGGGTTTTCCTTCTTCTATTATTTTCCCCTCGTCCATGAATATAATTCTGTCGCCTGCCTCGCGAGCAAACCCCATCTCGTGAGTAACAACAGCCATGGTCATACCCCCATGTGCCAATGACTTCATAAGCTCCAGAACCCCACCTACAGTTTCTGGGTCTAGAGCAGATGTGGCCTCATCAAATAGCATTAACACAGGGTCCATAGCTAAAGCCCTGGCTATAGCTACTCGTTGTTGTTGACCGCCAGACAGCTCTGCAGGATAACGTTTGGCCAGTTCTGGTATTTGTATTTGCTCAAGCAGCTTATTGGCTCGATTAATAGACTCTTGTTGCCCTCGTTTAAGAACAATACGTTGTGGCAATACTATGTTGTCTATTACGGTACGGTGTTGGAACAGATTGAAGTGTTGAAACACCATTCCTACCTTGGCTCGTAGCTGATTCAGGTTTGCTTTACCATCGGTTATACAGGTTCCATTAATTGTTATGGATCCGGTATCTACAGACTCAAGCGCATTAAGAGTTCGTAGCAAAGTGCTTTTGCCTGACCCGGAAGGCCCTATTATTACAAGAACCTCACCATGCTGCATGGTAAGTGATACGTTGTTCAAAGCCTTGTGGGATTTTTCTGTTCCGGGAAGCTTAAATGTTTTGCTAATGCCGTTGACTTCCACCACATTTTCGCTTTGCTGGCTAAACGTGGTGGAAGTGTTAAGCGTTTGTAAGGTGTTTTCCACGTGACTGTTAGTTGTCAGCTTTCCAGTCGGTTGAGTACCAGTAGTCGACCATAGCTGGCAGACTACGGTCTCCGGTACGCATTTCTATCCAGTTATCTAGCCAGAATTTTAGGCTATATGCGTCTGATTTAATAGCAAATGCCAATGGCTCATTTACCATAACGCCATCAAGGATTTTCAGGTTGCCAAAGTCTACTTTAAACTGCTCGGCAGTGGTTCTTGCCATAACTCCGGCGTCTACTCTGCCTGTAGAAATGGCTTGACCTACTGGAGCACTACCACCGGAATATTCCTTAAGACTTGCCTCAGGTAGAAGCTTGGTTGTTGCCTCAGCATACGTACTTGCACCTAAAGCACCGATTTGTATTTTAGAGTCGTTAAGATCTTCCCAGGAATTATATGGAGAGTCGTCACGTACAACTGCCACGGTTTCTGCAAAAAACACTGGGCGTGAGAACAGTACCTGTATGGCTCTTTCAGGTGTAGGTGTCATGTCGGCTGCAATCATGTCAACCTTACCCGATGTAAGTGCTGGTATTAAACCTTTCCAGTCGTAATCTTGGAGCACTAGCTCGACTCCTAGATCATTGGCCATGCGCTTTGCAACCTCTACAGCCAGGCCAGTACGTTCCCCATTTTTATTTATGAAACTCATGAGGGGGCCAGAGGTTTGTACGGCTACACGAATTTCACCCCGTTTTACGATGTCTTGAAGTTCGTTTGCCTGTGCAGTAGCACTGACTGTTGTTGCAGCCAGTGCTACGGTTGTTAAGGCAAGTAGGTTTTTTACCAGTTTCATTTGTCTACTCCAAATTTATATATTTGTAAGTGTTTTGCTTGCCTATTTGCCGTTGTTTTAAGGGAATAACCCCCTTATTTCACGAGCCTCAAGAATGCGAGAGCACCCAGATATGAAAGCTGCTGTACGCAAACTTACATTGTGCTCTTTTGCTGTTGCGGCAGTGGCTAGGTAAGCGTCATGCATAATTGGTTGTAGGCGATCGTTTATTTCCTTTTCGGTCCAGTAGAACGAAGAGTTATTTTGCACCCACTCAAAGTAACTTACTGTAACCCCACCAGCGTTGGCTAGTACATCAGGGACAACGATAACTCCGTTGTTGTGCAAAATATCGTCTGCTTTTGGAGTTGTTGGGCCGTTTGCGCCCTCGACCACCATTTTTGCTTTTATGTTATTGGCATTGGATTCGTTGATTTGACCTTCAAGCGCAGCTGGAATTAACACTTCCAACGGCAGTGACCAGAACTCGTCAGGTGAAATTGAATTAACACCTTCAAAGCCTGCTACACCACCGGTTTGAGCAACGTGGCTAATTAGCTTTGAGGTGTTTATGCCATTTTCATGATGTATTACGCCTGTGTGATCGTACACAGCTACTACTTTGGCTCCGGCTTCTGCTAGTAGATTGGCAGCAGTGCCTCCAACGTTACCAAAGCCTTGAACTGCTACACGTGCGCCTTCAATGTTTATGCCTGCATCTTTAAGTGCGGCAATAGTAACTACAAAGAGCCCACGTCCGGTTGCTTCAACCCTGCCTAGACTTCCGCCTATGCTAATAGGCTTTCCTGTTACTACTCCTGGTGACGTGAACCCTGTGTTGGCTGAGTAGGTGTCCATTATCCAGGCCATGGTTTGTGCATTAGTGTTTACATCGGGTGCCGGGATATCGGTGTTGGGGCCAATGATACAGCCTATTTCACTAGTGTAACGTCTGGTAAGACGTTCTATTTCTGATGCCGAGTAATTTTTTGGGTTTATTCTTATGCCGCCCTTACCACCCCCAAAAGGTACATTTACTACTGCGGTTTTGACTGACATCCATGCGGATAACGCCATTACTTCTGACAAAGTGACATCTTGGTGAAAGCGTATGCCGCCTTTTGCTGGACCACGTGCAACGCTGTGCTGCACACGGTAGCCTTCAAAGTGTTCTATCGTGCCGTTATCTAGTTCTACAGGGACGTCTACAATTAGTGTGCGGCGTGGTTGTTTAAGAGTGCTAATCCATTTAGAAAGTTTGCCCAAATATGGTGCTACACGATCTACCTGCTGTAGGTAGCTGCCCCATGGTCCTGGTTCTAGGGGGTTTAAATACGAGGGCAGGGATTGCCCGTTTTGCTCAGGCATAGTGTTGTTACCTTTATATTTTGTTGCTATTAAAAACCGCTATTTTAATACCTATTTAGGCTTATGAGCATTATTTATTGCTATTATCCGCCGTATGTTTTAAGCCCCTCCAAATCAAGAACCTTTACCGCGCCATATTCTATTCTTAACAGTTCGGCTTGTTCTAGTACTCTGAGTGCCTGATTGGTGCGTTGTCTAGATATGCGCGCAAGGTAGCCTATTTCTTCTTGGGTAATGTCTAATCGCATGCCTTTACCTGGGTACAGAAGAGGGTTAAACAGCTCTGCTAGGCAACGGGCAACTCTAGCGTCTGGGGCTAGCAGCCTATCGTATTCAGCCTTACCTATAAACTGGGCCACACGCTCGTTAAGTTGATGAATAAGGTAGCGATTAAAAGCGATGCTGGTATCTAAGAGCCAGTTAAAAGTTTTTTCTGGCATGCGAATAATTGTTGAATCTCGTAACGCAACAACATCGTATTTTCGGATTTCTTTTTTTAATAAAGAACCCTCACCAATCCAGCCGCCTGCAGGAACTCCGGTAAGAGAGGCCATTTTACCGTCTGCGGTTCCCACAGAAACTTTTATAAGGCCACTAGCAACACCAATCCATGCCTGAGCCAGCTCGCCCTTGCGTTCAATTAAGGCACCAGCATCATATTGACTGGTACTTACAGATTTAATTACCTGCGCTTGCTGGTTCTCTGTAAGAAGATTAAACCAGGCGGCATATTCAAGCATATAAGCTTCGGTTTTCATAAGGAATAACCCTAGTAAATGCATGAATGTCAAATATATGACAGTCCGGTTTACTACAAAAAATTAATTTAATAACAAATAGCATAAAAGCTGAGCTAACCAACTGCTTTGTATAAGAATATATTTTGGCAGTAATGGTCAGCCACACACAGGAGACAATTATGCAAAAAGCTTCTGGTTTACCCGGGACATTTCCCGGGTGGCTGCAGCACCACGCCCATACCCGAGGCTCAGACCCAGCAATGCGCGAAAAAGATCTGGGCATATGGCAAACAATGAGCTGGGCCGAGCTTGCTACTGAGGTACGTACCCTTGCACATGCACTAGCGTTCTATGGTGTACAGCCAGG
>JAJYRX010000225.1 GCA_021793875.1 Pseudomonadota bacterium | reverse complement strand
AACGTCCTGCTGCTGTGAGTACCGCTTTGCGCTCGCTTCGATTGAATAGCTCTACACCTAAATCCTCTTCGAGCTTTCCAACGGTATACGATATTGCTGAAGGTACTCTATGCAATTCCTGAGCTGCACCAGCAAATGTATTTTTACGATCTATTGCATCAAGCACTCTTAATGCATCTAATGTTATGGGTGACCTCATTCTTACACCGCTTGCTGTTGTAAATACTGGTTATATAGTAACGACATAACCTTAGCTGAATTAACCGGGATATCCTCTGCAATTAAACCAACACCAAACATATTCGCAGCTTCACCGTGTATCCAAACCGCCGCGGCAGCAGCGTCAAATGCCTGCATACCTGTAGCCATTAAACCAGCAACCAAACCAGCTAATACATCTCCACTTCCTGCTGTTGCCAGCCAAGCAGGAGCATTGGAGTTAATAATTGCCTCACCATTTGGACAAGCAATAACGGTATCAGAACCCTTAAGAACTATTACAGAGTTACTTCTTATGGAAGCTTCACGAGCAGCCTCTAGCTTGTTGTCATAATCACCAAATATTTGTTTAAACTCACCAATGTGTGGAGTCATGACACATGGCCCACTTATTGCATTAAACAGCTCTGCGCTATTGGCACTAAATGATGTAATAGCTCCAGCATCAAGCACCACAGCTTTATTTGCAGATAGTATTTTTAATACATGTTTTCGTACATTATCTTCGGGGTGGAATCCTGGTCCGGTTAACACTACATTTATACGTTTATCAGAAAGAAGTCTGTCTAAACCCATCTCATTAGAAACATGTTTAACCATAATGCTAGTTAGCGCGCTTTGATAGATGGGCATAGTATTCTCTGTGGCTGCTACCGTAACCAACCCTGCGCCCCCTCGTGCTGCTGAGATTGCCGCCAGCTTGGTTGCTCCTATATATTGATCGCTACCCATTACAACTACATGACCACGCAAATATTTGTGCTGCATGTGGTGAGGCCACTTCATTTTATGTAGCCATAATGTAGGACTATTCTCATACGCAGATATTTTTATATTTTTCAATGCTTTTTTGCTTATGCCTATATCTGCCACTTCTACGATTCCGCACAATTGCCGTCCAGGCTGGAGCAAATGGCCTACCTTTTTACAAAAAAAGGTTAATGTTCGAGAAGCTCTGAAAGATGTATTTCCAAGCGGCTTACCCGTTGTCCCGCATAACCCGCTTGGAACATCAACTGCACATACTGGAATTTGCCTATCAGACACCATATTCATAAACTCTATTATGTCTGCGTTTAGTGGCCTAGATAGCCCAGCGCCAAACAAGGCATCTATAACTACAGATATATTCTCTGACAATATACTAGTGCAAAATGGGAGTATTTCACCCTGATACCTAGTGGCAAAATATCTGGCATCAGAAGATAGCTTGTCTTTATTACCACACAACACCAGGGAAACATTGCGACCATACTCCACAAGCCGTTGTGCAGCAACAAACCCGTCACCTCCGTTGTTACCGGGCCCGCACAAAACAAGAATATCGCCATACGGCCAGTGCTTCTGAACAGAGTTAGCAACCGCTACTCCAGCGTTATACATAAGCGTTTTGCTATCTGTGCCATATTCTATGGCAGCCTTATCAACCATATACATAGCTGATGGAGTTAACAACTCCAACCTGTTATGATCAGCACCTGATAATTTCATAAGGGTTAACACCTATAAGGTTCGATAATTTTGAAATATTAGCTCAAAATTATATGCTAATAACTTATATTAGCGAGTACTATAATAAGCCAACAGTTCATTATTTCTGATCAATAATAAAACACATACTAACCAATGGATACAAATATTCCGTATAAACCAAAACCTTATAATCCGGTATCAAAGCTATTACACTGGCTTATTGCAGTAATGATAATTGCTATGTTGATACTTGGCTTTTATATGACTGGTTTACCTCTATCGCCATACAAGCTAAAAATTTACTCATGGCATAAATGGATGGGAATCTCCATATTATTGCTTAGTTTTGTACGAGTTTTATGGCGCCTTAAGTACCCTGCTCCTGACTTACCACCACAGATATCTTTACAAGCTAGCAAAATGGCACTGGCGGGGCATGCAGCCTTATATGCACTTACCTTTGCGGTTCCTCTTAGCGGATGGCTTATGAGTTCTGCCAAAGGCGTGCAAACTGTATGGTTTGGAGTTATGCCACTACCCGACCTTATACCTAAAGATGAACAAATTGGTGACCTTCTGTTATCTGCCCATATTAATTTAAATTTTTTATTAATTGCACTAATCATTGGCCATGCTCTTATGGCCTTAAAACACCAGTTTATAGATAAAGACGGAACATTAATGCGCATGTTGCCAAGCTTTAATAAAAAGGATTTAACGTGATCAAATTACCTTATATAAATAATTCATTACGCTTTATAACGGGTCTAGCACTAATATTGACTGCACCCACAATAGCTTTAGCAACCCAGTACAACACAGTTGTACCAGATGAAAGCAACGTTCAGTTTGTTTACACACAAATGGGTGTCAGCATGGAAGGCTCTTTTAAAGAGTTTGAAGGTGAAATAGAGTTTGATACCGATAACCCAGAAAGTGCCAGCGCATCTTTTCAAGTAAGCCTTTCTAGCGTAGATACAGGAACCACCGATGGCGACGAAGAAGTAGTTAAGGATGAATGGTTTGCAGTTAACAATCACCCTTTTGCCAGCTTTACATCAGAAAAAGTAGCTGTAGGTAGCAATAATTCCTATGAGGTAGAGGGAGTTTTAAACATAAAGGGGCAAGAAAAAAGTATTGTCCTACCCGTCAACC
>JAJYRX010000224.1 GCA_021793875.1 Pseudomonadota bacterium | reverse complement strand
CAGACAACAAACTCATGAAAGCCCTGCTATTTGATACAGAAACCACTGGTGCCACTAACCCAGAAATTATCGAGGCCGCCTGGGTAGAGCTAGATACACCGTCTACGCTTAATATAATCAACACACACAATCAACGCTACAAGCCTTCAAAACGTATAGAGTTAGGAGCCTTAGCCACTCATCATATATACGACGAAGAGCTAGAGTTTTGTCCCCCAAGCTCCAGTTTTAAACTTCCCACTAACGTTGGCTATATTATTGGCCACAACGTTGACTATGACTGGAACGTAGCAGGCTGTCCGGATACAAAACGTATATGCACCCTAGCCCTAAGTAGAAAGTTTTATCCTGAAGCCGATAGTCATAGTCAATCAGCCTTGGTTTACTTGCTTGATAGGGCAAACGCACGTGAGAGGCTTAAAAACGCACATTCAGCACTGGCTGATGTGCAAAACTGCCTTTTAATCCTGAAAAACATAATCAAAGCTCATGGCAACATTTCAACGTGGGAAGACCTCTGGTTGCTATCAGAGCAATCACGCTTGCCCACTCACATGCCATTTGGCAAACACAAGGGCTTGCCCATAAGTAGTGTTCCAGCTGACTATAAAGCATGGTTGCTACGTCAGGATAATGTCGACCCCTATTTGATTGCAGCTCTTAAGTCAGCCTAAATAACAGTTTGTAGGTACCCAATATGCAACACACAGAGAATCCAGCAATAGCACTTGCTCAGCCTCAAGATATTTCAATTGAGGTGCTACTAGAAAAATATGCTAAAGGCAATGAGAAAACAGTAAACGATGTACGCAAACGTGTTGCCGATGCTCTTGCCTTAGCCGAAGACCCCAATAATCGTGAAAAATATCGAAAACAATTTTTATGGGCCATGGAAAATGGTTTCATACCTGCAGGACGTGTAAACAGTGCCGCAGGAACTGATCTTCAAAGCACTTTAATTAACTGCTTTGTACAGCCAGTTGGTGACTCAATAACCGAGGAGTCTGACGGAAAGCCCGGAATATACACAGCTCTTGCGCAAGCAGCAGAAACTATGAGACGAGGTGGCGGCGTTGGTTACAACTTCTCTTACATACGGCCAAAAGGTGCGCGCGTAAAGGGAACGGGAAGCTTTGCATCTGGCCCAATATCGTATATGCGAGTTTTTGATAGGTCCTGCGAAACAGTAGAGTCAGCAGGCTCCCGCAGAGGCGCACAAATGGCAGTACTAAGTGTTGAACACCCTGATATAGAAGAGTTTATAACTGCTAAGCAACAAAAAGGTGAGCTAAATAACTTTAACGTATCAGTTGGTGTAACCGATGCGTTTATGGAAGCTGTTAGGAACGATACAAGTTTCGAGTTATTTCATAAAGCTGAGCCAAGCGACGATCTAAAAGAAGCGGGTGCTTATCAGCGCGATGATGGTAATTGGGTATATAAGAGCGTTAAGGCGCGAGAAGTGTGGGATCTGATAATGCAAAGCACATATGCAGCTGCTGAACCTGGTGTGCTTTATATAGACCGCATAAACAAAGACAATAACCTTCACTACTGCGAGACAATAGAAGCTACCAACCCTTGTGGCGAACAGCCTCTGCCAGATTATGGCTGCTGTTGCTTAGGCAGCCTTAACTTGACGGCGTATGTAAAGAATCCCTTTACAGATGAAGCTGAGTTTGACTTTGACCAAATGGCCAAGGTGACAGAGCTAGCAGTACGCATGCTAGACAATGTTCTTACAACTACAAAATGGCCCTTAATCGAGCAGAAAGAAGAGGCTGATGCCAAACGTCGTTTAGGTCTTGGTTTTACAGGTCTAGGCAATGCCTTAATTATGCTTGGCTTACGTTACGACTCTGAAGAAGGTCGTGAGTTAGCCGCTCGTATAGCATCTGCAATGCGTGATGCTGCTTATTTGGCCTCTATAAAACTAGCAAAAGATCGTGGACCATTTCCATTGTTTGATGCCGATAATTACTTACAAAGCGGTTTTGCAAATAGACTTCCAGAAGAAATAAAATCGCAAATTAAAGAACATGGCATACGCAATTCGCACCTAACTTCCATTGCTCCAACAGGTACCATATCATTAGCATTTGCCGATAACGCCTCTAACGGAATAGAACCACCATTTTCATGGTTTTACAACCGTACAAAGCGTATGCCTGATGGAAGTAAGAAAGACTACCTTGTGGAAGACCATGCCTACAGGGTATTTAGAATTAACGGCGGCGATACTGACAGCCTGCCAGAAAGCTTTGTTTCTGCACTGGAAATTTCCGCTACCAACCACATGCTAATGGTAGCTGCAGTAAGTCCGTATATAGATGCAGCCATATCCAAAACTGTTAACGTTCCAGAAGACTACCCATACGACGACTTTAAAAACCTATACATGCAAGCATGGGAACGAGGTCTTAAGGGTATTACCACATATAGGCCAAACACAATAACAGGGGCTGTACTGTCTGTACCTGTCGATTCAGAAAAAGCTACGACACCTCAACCAATTACTTTATCGGAACAAGATAAACGCCTTGTTCTTACTGAAGTGAACATGACCCCTCCCCTAGCTTCATTGCGTTGGCCATCTAGGCCCAGCTTGCCATCAGGTGCGGGCGGATGGGTTAGTGAAATGATCCAAACCCCACAGGGGGAGTTTGCAATAACTGTAGCAGACAAAGACAACGTTCCATTTGAAGTTTGGGTGCTAGGTGGACAACCTCCCCGAGGTTTAGACGCGATTGCTAAGACCTTGTCTTCAGACATGCGAGCAAATGACAGAGGATGGCTACGTAAAAAACTTTCTGTACTATCTAATGCATATGGCGATGGGTTTAATATGCCCATGCCACCTAGATCGG
>JAJYRX010000223.1 GCA_021793875.1 Pseudomonadota bacterium | reverse complement strand
CGATCAACATCAGCGGCTTCTGGTGATTCGTAACTCTCAAAGTTATGCTGAAATGCTGCCATGGTGCCAAATCCACCTCCCCAAACGACATCACCTAGCGGATTTTCTTCTTCTGCTTCTATTCGTTTCATTAAGGCGCCCGTGCCGGAGGTTACTTTGTGAATATTAAGGTCGGGTGCTACTTCACGGGCAATATCGACAGCAGTGTCTATGGTTTGTACGTTATTAGACGTATACACCACTGCTTCGGCTGATAAGGTGGCCTGACCATATAGAAGAGCAGCAGAGCCTAGTATGGGCAAGGCAAGGCTCTTTAGATGTTTTTTGTGCAACATACTTTTGTCCTTTATAGTGGTTTATAAATGAGGTTTATATATGCAACTGTTAACGGTTGGCTCCGAATAGATCTAGCTTTAAGAAACGCACTGCTGTGTAAACCGGAACCAGGATAACTACCATTAAGATAACGCCGTATGCTGAGGCTGTATGTAGAAATCCGGCATCAATTTGGCGGAACATTTGTATCGGCATTGTCTCCATGCCGCCATAGTAGAGTACTATGGTTGCTGATATCTCAGCGAGTGAGGTTACCCACATAAGAATAGCTGCCGCTAATATGGCTGGTTTCATTAGTGGTAGAACCACTTTAAAAAAGCTCTGTATAGGTGGTACACCTAAGTTTATAGATGCTTCCTCTATGGAGTCTGGAATACTATAAAGCGATGCAGATGCGGATCTTATTGAAAAAGGAACCTTGCGAACAAAGTAGGCTGCAGCCATTATTACCCACGTGCCAGTTAAAACTATATAGCCACTGTTATAGGTCTGTATAAGAGCAATACCTAGCACAGTGCCAGATATTGCTAGGGGTAGCATAACCACATAGTCAAGAGCGGTAACCACTGGTCTACGCTTTTTAACAATAAGGTAGCTAACTACTATGGCAAAGCACGTACCTGCAATGGTGGCAACGCTTGCTAGCATTAGTGAGTTTAATATTGGCTCGGGGGCGTACCGTAATGCTCTTTCAAGGTTTTCTAGGGTGAATTGACCATACTGCATTACAGGGCCACTTGCTTTGGTGAACGCACCAAGAATTACAATTGCTGCTGGTGTCATTGAAAAAGCAACAAATAAAACAGCCATTCCGGTAAGAATGATTGCTGGTAGTCCTTGCGCTTTTATGGGCATAGGAGCACGGCCTTGTTGCATATGATAGGTTTTACGTTCTACAAGACGTTTCTGTACAAACAATACAAAACCTACTAGTGCAACAGATGCTACCGCAAGGACACTTTGCATTACTGGGTCGCCGCCCATTTCTGATAAAAACGTTGTATATGTAAGAGACGAAAGAACATCTACTCTGCCGCCTAGAATCATTGGTATTGAGAAATTATCTACGGCCAATGTAAATACGATCATGGCATTAATGGTAAGGGCGGGGAGTAGAACCGGTAGTGTTACTGTAAGAGCACGCCTTATATTGCTGGCTCCGAGGTTTACGGCTGCTTCTTCTATAGTGCCATCTATGGCTTTTATAGCAGCCAGCATACCAAGATATACATAAGTATAGTCGTTCAGTATTAGCACGAATGACATACCAAACCAGCCATAAAATGACGGCAGCCATATGCCTATATCTTCTAATGCTAATCGTACAATACCGTTGTTACCAAGCAGCATAAGCCATGCCTGAGACACTATTATGTCTGGCAGAACAATGGTGGCAAGCGGTAGAAGGGCAACAATGCTTTTACCCGGGAAGTCGTAACGAGCAACCACATATGCAAGTGGCGCACCAAGCATCAAAGTGCCTATCATTGATGTAACACCAAGCCTTATGGTGTTCATAAATGCTGTAGTGTAAGTAGGGTCAGCAAAAAATGTTTTGAACCCATTTAGGCTAAGACGTCCCGTTTGAGGGTCTATGGCACTTTGATGAAATAATGTTGCCAAAGGCCATAGTACTAATGCTATTAATACCATAAGACATATGGCTGCTAGTACGGTCCATGTACCTATATGGCGTTTTGGCTTAGTTGGGTTAAGTGCAATGGCGGTCATGCTGTAACTAGGCGGCATTCACTAGCAAAACTCATTTGAATGTTTGTGCCAGTTTTGTAAATTGGATCATTAGCTGTGGCTATATCTACATTCAGTATCTGCCCATCCTGAAGCTCTACGGCATATACTGCTTTAAAGCCGAGGTAGCGTCGGTATAACACTTTGCCGTTTATTGTACTTTCATTAGCAGTGTCGGACTTTTGCATGGTTATATGCTCAGGCCTTGCCGCTAGTTTTACCTTGCCTTCAATTGGGCTTTGTGGCAAATCTATTATTCCCCCAGGTATGGTTACTCGTATGCCGGAACCTAAAGGCGTTACAGCGCCTACATCTATTAGGTTGGCTGCACCTACAAAATCTGCTGCATATGATGTGTTTGGCCTTGCATATAGACCTTCTGGAGTATCAAGCTGGTCTATTTTGCCGTCTTTAAGTAAGGCAATGCGGTCAGACATAGAAAGAGCTTCTTCCTGATCGTGGGTTACGAATATTGCAGTTATATCCAGTTCTTTTTGAAGCTGGCGTATTACATCGCGCATCTGTATTCGTAACTTTGCGTCAAGGTTAGATAAAGGCTCGTCCATTAAAAGAACTCTGGGTTCTATAACCAGTGCTCTTGCTAGGGCAACTCTTTGTCGTTGGCCGCCGGAAAGTTCAGATGGGTAGCGGTTATGCAGGTGCCCCAGTTCTACCCTTTCAAGAATTTCATTTACTTTGCGCTTTATTTCATTGTTACTGAAACGGCGCACCCTTAATCCATAAGCGGTGTTGTCAAAAACCGTTTTATCGGGGAAAAGGGCATAATCTTGG
>JAJYRX010000222.1 GCA_021793875.1 Pseudomonadota bacterium | reverse complement strand
CCGGAGAAAACTCGCCTGCTTGATATCCTATCCCTAACTTTTCCGCAGCAACACCTGTTGTCATATCAAGGGCCGCAGCAGTTACTCCTGCTTTGGCGGCATCGCCTAGTTTTTGATGCTTAATTGCCACATTCAGTGCTGTATTTACCCCAGCTCGCAGTATATTTAATTGCGCTCGTTGTAATAAATCACTTTGTGCCAATGGAGAAGCAGACTTCAAGCCAGTGTCCATTCCTTGTTCCTGCAGCGTGGATGCCTGCATTTTAAGCCCTATGTGCTTCATCAACCCAGCACTAGCTATTGTCGTTGCTAATGACTTTAACCCTGCGTCGCTTGTAAGCTCCTTTAATGCCTTAAAAGGGTCGCCACCATTAGCCAAAAGCGCATTTGCCCCTTGCGTACATAGTGCGGTATAGCCAGCATTTGCCATGCCTGCAAGCACCGGGCTTGCTGCATCAATACTTAACAGCGAGGCACCGACGCCTTCGGTTAAAATCGTAGTTACAATCGCCACGATGGCTGAGAGCCCTGCTCCTGGACCTTCCGATGCTTCGTGTTCATAGTGATGCACTTCATCCAGTATAGTCTGGATAACTGGCGTCCCATGAGTCTCAATGCGCTGCATAAACTCTAGTACTTTTCCGCGTACCACTTCAATATTAATTTGGGAAGCAGTAATATCCAGCCGCCCTGGGATAACTGATGGGCGATAGGTAATATGACTTTCTTGGTCAACACTGCTGCTTTGCCACACTGCGCTTGAACTATGTTCAACACGGGAAGCTGCCATGCTTTCCCGGCCATGTTCAAGACTGGCAACCCCTTTGGTTTGGATTTGAGTTACCTTAGCCTTATCTACCATCCCTCGAGCAGTTACTCCTGTTTCCCCTTTCAGCAATAATTGCTCAACATTAAATTCCGCGGGAACTGAGTGCTCGGCACAACTTATAGCATCTACAGTAGTAGTTTTAAAAGTGCCATGTTTCTTAGTATGCTCTTCTCGTTCATCACGTTCGGTGGCATCTAGCACTAAAACTTTACCTGCATCACTAATTAGCTCGACTGCTTTAGCCGTAAATTTTGAGCCAACTTCGGTCACATTCCCTTGGGCTTGGATCACTATTTTACTGTCTGATCCTGTGATGTGCTCTGTGCCTTGTTGGCCCACATGAGTTGTTCTAATGGTTCCATCACAATACTCGGTTTGTTGCTGGAGGTGTTCTATCGGAACATCCAACACTTCACGACCAGCTTTAACTGTAGTACCAATGACGGATTGAGTCTTAGCTCCTACAAATAAAACATTTTGGTCAGCATTAATCTCTACCTTCTGCTCGGTAGCTGTGAGCTTTGCTATCCTCACCACGTCGGTAAAGTTCTCATAGTTGCCCGTACGCCTGGTAGTAGAGACAACTGCAACATCTCCGGCAATAGAGGTTACCTCAACTCCTTTCCCGCTAACTTCTCCAGTTACCAAAAGTTTACCCTGACTCTCGGCAGTGCAGGTTTCTGCTGCCTCAATACTACCTGCAATATGCAAGGTACTAGCACAATCGCGACTGCCAATAATGCACACCACTTTGCCATACACAAATCCTAAGCCACTTCTAACCTTTGGGTTATCATAAGAGGATGGAAACCAGACTATCGGGAAGAGTACCCGTTCCAGACCATGAGGCCCTTCGTATTCTACTTCCTGGTAAACTAAAATTGGTTTAGTAACATTAGGAATATCCCGTTGCAATAACACCAAAGGATTTCCTGTCACATCTGCTCGGCATTCTGGATGTTGTTGCATAGCAACAACCGCGTTTTGTCGATAACTATAATACAGTTCGGCAGGGGTGGTATGTTCCGCATCTTGCCCATTGCCTGTAGTTTCTATTAGCGCTTCGGTTAGATGTTGTTGTTCTTGCAACTGGGTTAAAAATGGTCGTAAGCCTTTAGGGTTTAACGCAAACCCGGTTGGATAAATTACCACCATTGGTGGCATAACTGGCGTATATGTTATAGGGATGGTAAGCTTCATAACGGTTGGCCATTCCCCTGGAGCAGTGGTAGTATATAACCCATTGCCAGGACGCTGGTAATCAATTAAGTGCACTACTTGTTTAAATGGCTTTAACGATAACTGGAAGCTAGTATCTTTAGGCCCTACTAATGCTGTACTAAAGTTGGTAATGTTTATGGCTTGTACTGCCGCAACCACCCCACCTAAGTTGACTATAGGCGCAGCTATACTTACAGTTTTTCCTGCGAGATTGCCTTGATGCACCTCGGTTACTTTGCTAATTAAACAGGGATAGGCTAATGGGTTGATTACATCATTGCCATAAGATAAAAGGTTGCCATGGCATTCCTTCACTACGTCGGTAAAATAATATAAGCCACGCCACCAGTCTCTATTTGGTGAGACTGTATAATCGGCATGAATGGCCATACCATGGCTTGGCGCTTGATTACCAACATAGATTTCATGCATAGAACAATGCGTCGGCTGCAGGGCTGTTTGTAAATACGTGCCACCTCCAGCTGGATTAATAATGCCATGGTTTTCTATCCCATTAAAAATTCCCGTCCCAGTAATTTGTACCACTGGCCGGGCTGAGGATGGGTGTTTATGGATGACACTTAATAATGGATTTTGGGTGTCGGCATAACAGACATAGACTAAGGACTCGGCAAAACTCTGAAAAGTGTTGGCTAAAAAACAATGGCTAAAATCCGCATTCCCCACACAATCAATCTGGCCAGATTGATTGTACAAGCAGCCAGTAAGAACTGGGGTTAAGTTACCACCAACATAAACTACCGCATTATAATTGCGCCAAGCATTCGCGTGTACGGTTAAATCACCCCTACTGGCAATAATTGCGC
>JAJYRX010000221.1 GCA_021793875.1 Pseudomonadota bacterium | reverse complement strand
AAAGGAAGGGTTCTCATTGCAGTGGACAACAACACGAAACTAACAATCATAGTGATTATCGTGATAGTGCTGTGTAATGGTTTGGTAAAGCCGTTCGACTGCTTCATGAAATAAGCCCACACCACCTCAAAAACACCTGCTAAAAACAAAAAAATCCAGGACATTTGACCCTCTAGAATGTAGCGGGTCGTCCCGGATAATTTGATTGTTCTTGTATTACTAGAAGGCCGTCCTTCTAATTATTTTTTGCAAGACTGCAATGAGAATTTGGTGGCGCATCAGGGACTCGAACCCCGGACCTGCGGATTATGATTCCGTCGCTCTAACCTGCTGAGCTAATGCGCCAAAGACCGTAAATATAGCACAAAATTTAATTTTACAACAGCAACTCAGTTATTTTGCAAATGCTATTCTAGTGGCTACTCTTGCGCTTTTGCTTTCTAGCATCGGACCGAGACTTCCAGGCATTATACAAGGGCGCCAGTACAGGGTTAGTTGCTAGCCAAAGCCTTTGTCCCAACCATCCAAACGGTCGATTACGAACAGCAAACCTATATATGTGGGTGGTATCGCCATTAGCCACATTCATGCCTCTGGCGTCTGTAGTATACAAATAATTAAAGCCTAGACTCCTAGCTATGGACTTGTAATCATCATCAAAATACCCCTGCGGCCAGCAGAAATGATCGGAAACGCCGCCTAACTGCTCAACCAGTGTGTCTCTAGATGTAGATAAATCGTGCCTGAAACTGCTGTTTTTATTGATACTTGCATCAGAAAGCAAATCCCAACGTTTATGCGTACTAGTATGACTGTGTATTTCAAACGTGCCTTCTGAAACCATTTCTCGTATTTCATCCCATCGCAGCATTACTGGATCGGGGTTTTCACTAAACATGATCTCTTTAGCCAGTTTATGTGGTGGGCAGTCTGGCACCTGAACACCCACTTGCCCACTGTGAGGCCGTACAGGACCGTTTCCAATAAGGCCGGTTACTGCAAACAGCATGGCATTGAGCTCGTAACGCTTTAAAACAGGATGTGCATAAACCCAATTATCTAGATACCCGTCATCAAATGTTATAAGCAAAGACTTTTTAGGCACAGGCGCCTTACCAGTTATAAAGTCAGCGAACTGACTAGATGTAAGTGTTGTATAGCCACGCTCAGCAAGGCCACGCATTTGCTTCTCAAAATTGATTGCACTTACAGAAAGGGAGCCACCATTTGCCGTTACATGGTGGTACATAAGTACAGGAATACTGTTTGCGTTAGTTGCTTTCTGCATAGTTACTTGTGCTTGATATTAACTGATAGTTAGCACATAAGCTGTGAAACTCACTAAGCTGTGGGTCGTTAATGCCCTCATCAGACATAATATTTGCAACCTGTTCAGCTGCTTGAAGTGCCATGTGCGCATCAAGAAACAGAAGCCGGGAGCGTCTGGCTAAAACATCGGAAACTGTTAAGGCATATTCATGTCTTACCGCAAACCTTACCATTGCTTCTGTAAGGCCTGACGCAATCTCATTATTACCGCCAGCAATTTTTTGTACAACCCCTGCTTCTGAGCCATAAACCTGATAATCTGGTGTTGCACTTACCTTTCTTTTGTTATTATGCGCGCCCACAAGCAAATACGTAGACGTTTTACAGCGGGGCAACATTGGTAACAATCCATAACGTGCGCAATACTGCAACACATCGTTTGCTGTTGACCTATAAGTAGTCCACTTACCACCGGTAACCGTTAAGAGTCCAGACTTGCTTACCTCTATAAAGTGGTTTCGGCTAATACTTGACGTTGAAGAGTTATCTGTTTTCATGGATACCAGCGGTCTTAAGCCTGCCCATATGCTTTTTACACTTTTTTTATCTGGTTTTTTATGAAGGTATCGCGAAGCCTCGGATATTATGAACTCAACTTCTTTATCGGTTGCTGTAGGTTCTAATGGAGTATCAGTGCGTGGGGTATCGGTAGTTCCAAGTATTAGTTTTCCAAGCCATGGAACAGCAAATAGCACACGACCATCGGTAGTTTCAGGCACAAGTAACGCGTGACCGCCAGGCATAAAGCTCTGATCAACCACTAGGTGTACGCCCTGACTAGGTGATACTAATGGCTGATAACTTTTTTCTGTGATGGCACTGTCCTGCTTTCTAAGAGCATCTACCCATACGCCCGTAGCATTTATTACAGCGCGACCACGTACTGTGTAAGTGTTACCAAACTGCTTATCATCACATGTTACGCCTGTCACCTTGCCATTTTCATAAACAAGATTAGTAACGCTGCAGTAATTTACAAGCAGTGCACCAGCTTGCTCTGCTGTACGCGCAATAGCAAGCGCCATACGCGCGTCGTCAAATTGCGCATCCCAATACATTACCCCACCTTTAAGACCGCTAGAGTTTATCCCTGGCATGAGATAACGAACCTGAGACGCGCTTAAAAACCTAGTTGGCCCCAGGCCATATTTTCCAGCCAAAAGGTCGTAGGCTTTAAGACCCACACCATATAGCGGTGTTTCCCAACACGCATAAGATGGCATTACAAATGGTAGGGGGCTAACCAAGTGAGGTGCTATACGAAGCATGGTATTGCGTTCATGTAAGGCTTCTTTGACAAGAGAAATATTTCCTTGAGCCAAGTAACGTACACCCCCATGGGCTAGTTTGGTAGCCCTGGAAGATGTTGCCCCAGCAAAATCAGCACTTTCAAACAAAGCTACAGAAAGCCCTCTTAAACTAGCATCTAGCGCTATACCTAAACCTGTTGCACCCCCTCCTATAATAATTACATCGACTGCATTCGTATCAGCAAGTCGTTCTAAAACCTTTGAACGAGTAGTTAGCTGTGGTATTGGTGAAGCACTC
>JAJYRX010000220.1 GCA_021793875.1 Pseudomonadota bacterium | reverse complement strand
GAAACGACCCCGCCTCATATCAATTTAAGCAAATAAAGTTTATAGAGCTGCTAACGCAAAAAGTAGAGGCATGGCGGGAAATAAACTGCCAAATTACACTGTATAAGCAAACAAGCCTAGAGTCATTTGTCATGGCAGACGAATTAGCTATTAACCGCCTGCTAGACAACCTTATTTCTAACTCCTTGCAACATGGTCAAGAACCAGTAGAAATAATTTATAACCGCACCGAAAAACATGTTGTTATAACCGTTAAAGACCACGGTCAGGGTATAAAGCCCGAAGAGGTAGATCAGGCGTTAAGGCCTTTCTCCAAACTTGATGAAGCACGTACCATGACGGGGTCAGTTGGTCTAGGGTTAGCACTATCTGAAATAATAGTAAAAAGCCATAAAGGTTCATTAAAGCTTATTACTAATAAAGGCCAAGGGTTGGCGGTACAAATTGAAATACCCCTTAGCAAACAAAGCATACAAGCTACTTAGATGGGAATAAGACCCCTCTGTATACCCAGATGTTAAATACTATTGCCAATGGCACAATAACAACCGCTATGGCAATGACAAACTGTAATGAAAGTGTAGACGCTGCAGCATCCCATATAGTTATGTTATCTAATATGAAGTATGGGAAAAAGCTATACACAACTGATGAAATTAGTAAGAAAATAATAAGAATAACTAAAACATACGGTATTGTGGTTCTGTGGCTACCAAATCGAAGAATTGAATTAAGACTAATCTCTGTAAATATAAAGCTTGTAATTAGCGTAGCCCATAAAATTAATATTAATTCCCAACTGGTGTTGTCGACCCACTTTATTAATACACCCTGATTGCCAGATGCCAGCACAACAGCCACCGAAACTACTCCCGCGGCACACCACCGAACTGACTGCCTAGCCCACAATGCCGACGAAACCCTTATATCGCCAGTTGCTCTCATTAACAACCAAGTTGCACCTAGCAAAATGTAAGTGGCTATAGCGAACACTACAAACATGCTTGATAGGATGTAGTATTCTGTACCTGTAATGTATGCAGTAAGAATGCGCGACAAAGCTAAACCATGCGCTATAGCAGTACACCATGCTCCTGCTGAAAAAACCATAGCCCACCTGCCACGCCAAGCGAACGGCGAACGCATACTTAACTCAAAAGCTCCTGATCGTAATAAAGTGCCGGCTCCTAGCAGCGCCAATGGTAAGAACAAGTTTTTCATTATAGGTGTCCAGGCATGCGGAAAGGCGGCTAGAAACAAGCCCAGACCAAGCAGCAACCACATTTCATTGGCATCACGCCAAGGGCTCAGATGGCTCATCATGGTGTCACGAGAACCATCGGAGGCAAACCCAAGCAGTAGGCCCACACCAATATCAAACCCGTCTAGTAAAACGCTGGCAAAAACAACCAAAATAAGTAGTGCAAACAACACCAAAGGCAGCCAAAAAGACACGTCGGTAGTACTTAAACCAAGCGCTCCACTTAAGGTGCTTATCATGGCGTGCCCCTTAAACGTCTAACAGGGACAACGCCATAGCGTGAAATATGACGTAAAAGTAAAACAAAACCAGAAAACAATATTGCATAACAGCCTAGGTATAAAACATTTGTCACCATAAGTGATGCAACCCCATGCCCGACTGCAAGCTCTGAAAAAGTTAACAAACCATACACAGCATAAGGCCAAGAGCCAAACTGTATATTAACTAGGGCAAGCAAAATAAGAGCAACGCCAGAAAACCCCAAAGTGGTTAAAAACTTACGCCATTTATAAGGCAACAGAGCCAAATGGTACTGTCTTTTATGCAGCATTAACCAAGTCACAAGCGATATTATTATTAAAAATACAACTAAAATTAAAAGCAGTCTAAATGACCAGAATACTAATGCCACCGGCGGTTGCATACCAGAAAACTGGTCTAAGCCTCGCCATCCGCCTAAGGTGTCAGGGGTAAGTATGTACTGCGCCAAATTAGGTACAACATAAGCAAATAGGTTTTTGCCATTTGGTTGATCTGGCCATGCAAATAAGGCCAGATCTGGGCTTGCACCGCTTTGCCAATAGCCAGCCAAAGCTGCAGCTTTGGCTGGTAGGTGCAAAGTTGCCATATGAACCGAGCTTGCCGTACCCACAATAAACAATAAAAAACCAATTAGCATCAGCGTAAGAGATATGCCTGATACTTTACCGTGACTTAAGCCTATAGGGTTGCGCAAGCTTTGTGCCGAGACCATGGAAATAAGAAGAAAACCTGTTCCAATAGCCGCTAGGGAAACTAACAAAGGCATATAAGCCACAGCAGCCGGATTAAATAAAACGTTGCTAACGCTTACCACTTTCAGTTGATTTACTGTAACAACGCCAGTTGGTGTTTGTGGCCACGACAAAAGTGACAGCATACTAAAGCTAGAGACGCTGACCGTAATTGCCACCAGACCTACCACCATGGTGTGCATGCTGCCGGGAAAGCGGCGCCCACCAAACAACATAACCCCTAGAAAACCAGACTTTATTATGTATACCGTTGCAACCACCAATGCCACCTGAGGACCGGTTATATTTCCTATGGTGCTTATTATTTCAGGCCACAACATGGCAAACTGCACCATTAGTGCAACACCAGAAGCAAATGCTAAAGCTGCCGATAGCGCGAACACTCGCACCCATAACCTATATGCTTCTAGCCACGCTTGAGATCTGGTAAACAAGGCCTTACAGCGCAGATAAAACAGCACCCACACCAAACCTAGCTCTAAAGCTACAAATAGCAGCATAAAGCCGGCACCAAGAAAGAATTGAGCTTGAGTAAGCCACAACGCTAAATAAGTCATAATAGGCATTAGTATAGAGCTTGCATACAAATTGTGCTGTTAATTTA
>JAJYRX010000010.1 GCA_021793875.1 Pseudomonadota bacterium | reverse complement strand
TGTATTTCTGCTGCCATATATGGCTTATCCAATTAAATAAGGTTTCTTTTACGCGATCCGGGGTTGGTCTTAAACCCTCTAGGTCAAGAACAGATATGCTGGTACGACGGTATTCACCGCCTACAATACGAACTGTATGTTTCTTCACGTTTATATTCTGATGCCTAGGGCACTTATCAACTCATTCTGTAAACAGTGTAAATTGTATGTTTAAATTTTTAAAAAGTAAGAAAAGTTCAGTTGCAGAAGAAAAAAATCAAGCTGTTGATCAGGCAAAATATGACACAACTTTGCAACAAGAGCCTACCTCAGAACCAGAGGTTCCATCTACCTCTTGGTTGACACGGCTACGTAAAGGCCTGTCTCGTACCGGTCAGAATATTGGCGGTATTTTTTCCGGTGCCCGTCTCGATGAGGATTTGTACGAAGAGCTTGAAACAGCTCTTATTATGGCTGATGCCGGTATGGAAGCTACAACCTCATTACTTAAAGAGTTGCGCTCAAGGGTACGAAAAAACAATTTATCAGATGTTAATCAGGCACGCGCGGCTTTACAGGAAATTCTTACCGAGCATTTAAAACCTCTGGAAAAACAGTTCGATCTTAATACATCTAAGCCTCTAGTTGTCATGATAGCCGGTGTTAATGGAGCCGGTAAAACCACTTCTATAGGTAAGTTGGCAAATGCATTCCAGTCAGGCGGAGCCAAGGTTTTGCTGGCTGCTGGTGATACTTTCCGAGCTGCAGCTCGCGAGCAGCTAGCTGTTTGGGGAGAGCGTAACAACGTTACCGTTATAGCTCAAGAAGGGGGCGATCCAGCTGCTGTTGCATACGACGCAGTAAATGCTGGCAAAGCCAGAGGTGTTGATGTTGTTATGGTAGATACGGCTGGTAGGTTGCCAACTCAAACTCACCTTATGGAAGAGTTAAAAAAAATCAGAAGAGTAATAAAAAAGGCGGATGATAGTGCACCACATGAAGTTTTGCTGGTTGTTGACGGTAATACCGGTCAAAACGTATTGGCTCAAATACGATCATTTGATGCAGCTATAGAGCTTACAGGTCTGGTTGTTACAAAGCTAGATGGTACCGCCAAAGGCGGGGTACTTGCGGCTGTAGCCGCAGGCAGCCAAGGTGTACGACCTGTGCCGGTATATTGGATAGGTGTAGGTGAGGGCATGCATGATTTGCAGCCTTTTGTTGCCAGTGAATTTGCGGCAGCGCTCCTTAATAGCGACATGGCTAGCAAATAGCTGTGTCTATAAAGTTTATGGGCGTTACAATTACTATAGGTTTTTATAAGGTGAGGTTTTAATGAGCCGCGTAGAGCGTAATACTCTGGAGTCTAATATAGCTAGTGTTCCTGAAATAGTGGCAGAGCTAAGGTCTGGCCGTATGGTCATCCTGGTAGATGAAGAAGACCGTGAAAACGAGGGCGATCTTGTAATAGCAGCCGAATTTATAACTCCCGAAGCTATTAATTTCATGGTTACTCACGCGCGAGGGTTAGTTTGTCTTACCCTAACAGAAGAGCGCTGCAAACAGCTTGATCTTCCCCTTATGGCATCACGTAACGGCGCCAGGTTTGGAACCAATTTCACTGTGTCTATAGAGGCCGCAGAAGGGGTGGAAACTGGCATATCTGCTGCTGATAGGGCGCGTACTGTGCGGGCAGCAATCGCACGTGATGCTAAGCCATCTGATCTAGTCCAACCAGGTCATATCTTTCCTGTTCAAGCGGTGCGTGGTGGGGTTCTTGTTAGAGCTGGGCATACAGAGGCCGGATGCGATCTAACTCACCTTGCTGGTTTAACTCCCGCGGCAGTAATCTGCGAAATATTGAAGCCAGATGGAACCATGGCTCGCTTGCCTGACCTTATAAATTTCGCACGTGAGCATGATCTAAAAATAGGCACTATTGCCGACCTTATTCAGTATCGCAGTGAGCATGAATCCATGATCTCCAGGCTTGGTTGTCGGGAAATGAACACGCCATGGGGTGAATTCAAGTCTGTTGCATACCGTGACTTGGCATCGGGGGCTTTACACTTGGCATTGGTGCATGGAACCATTAATCCCGAGGTGGAAACACTTGTACGGGTGCACGAGCCAACTAATTTGCTGGATATTCTGTTTTGCACAGAAACTGCACATAGCTGGAGCACAGAAGAGTCTATGCAGGCTATACTTCAATCTGAGGCCGGAGTCATGGTGTTGCTGAACTGCAATTCTAGCGACAACTCCATCTTCGACCAAGTTAAGCAGTGGCAGCAGACAGATCCTACCAGTTCAACGCACAACCCACATGGGCGTTACGACCTCCGTACCTATGGTATAGGGGCACAAATTTTGCGAGACCTAAACGTGGGTAAAGCCCGACTGCTAGCGCGTCCGCGTAAAATGCCAAGTATGGCCGGTTTTGGCCTAAGTATTACAGGTTATACAACCCCTGATTCTTCCACCGTCTAAGGACTCTTAATATGAAAACACTTACTATAGAACCCGATTTCGATGGTGATGGGCTGCATGTAGGTATTGTGCGTGCACGTTTTAACGAAGAAATAGGAGCCACGCAGCTAGACGCATGTGTTGAAGAGCTGGTGAAGCTGGGTGTCGATGAGCAAGACATCATGGTGGTAAGCGTGCCCGGTGCTCTTGAACTAGGTGTTACGCTTGCGCAAATGGCCGAAACCTTTGAGTTTGATGCTCTTATAGCATTGGGTGCGGTTATACGTGGTGATACCTATCACTTTGAGGTGGTTAGCAATGAAAGCGCCTCAGCTATAAGTAGGGTAGCTCTGGAAACCGGCGTGCCTGTTGCAAATGGTGTGTTAACTACAGAGAATCTTGAGCAAGCCCGCGTGCGTGCATCCGAAAAAGGTCGTGACTGTGCCCGCGCGGCAGTAGAGCTAGCAAACCTTCTGCTAGCTCTTGAGCCCGACAGCGATAGCTACGACTCTGATGATTACGATCCCGATAACTCCATAGATACTGATTTAGATGACCGCTAAGCAGCGAATCCCAAATTCACCGGCCAGGGCTAGGGGGCGTAGTGCACGTCGGCTAGCTCGTGAGCTTGCGCTACAGGGCGTATACGCCTGGCTATTACATTCAGATGAAACCCTTAACGAGGCTGGTGCCATAGATGCGCATATACAAGATAGCGACGACTTCTTACAGGCCGATGCTAATTGGTACAAAACTATTTTGCATGGCTCCATGAGTCAGGCCGCCGAACTTAGAACAATATTTATGCCTTATGTAGATCGCACACTTTCAGAGCTTTCTCCAATTGAGCATGGGATTCTTCTTATAGGCAGCTATGAGCTTGTAAACCATATCGATGTGCCTTATCGTGTGGTCATCAATGAAGCCGTGGAGCTGGCCAAATCATTTGGCGGTACTGATGGCTTTAAGTTTGTTAATGGTGTACTGGATAAAGTAGCTGCAGATGTACGTTCTGTTGAAGTAAGCGCAGCGCAAAAATCTATATAACTGTTAGGCTATATTTAATTGTCGGGTGAGTTCGACCTTATAAAGCGTTACTTTTCACGCCCTGTGCCTGAGGGGTATATAGGGCCGGGCGACGATTGCGCAGTTTTTCAGGTGCGTGATAGCCATGTAATAGCTACTAGTATTGATACTCTAGTAGAAGGGGTCCACTTTTTTTCAGATACCAACCCATACTATTTGGGTCGCAAAGCCCTAGCTGTTAATTTATCCGATCTGGCCGCAATGGGTGCAATCCCTCTAGGATGCTTGTTATCGTTGTCTTTACCATTGGTAAATGAAGAATGGCTACAAGAATTTGCCAATGGCTTTTATTCGCTTTCAGACGCTTATAAATGTCCGCTTCTGGGCGGGGACACTACCAGTGGAGACACTGTGTCGATTAGCGTTACTGTATTTGGTCAGGCGAAACACAGTGCATTAATGAAAAGGTCGGCTGCTAAAGTTGGGGATTATATTTGGTTGACCGGTAACCTAGGAGCGCCACATATAGCACTGCAAGCTATGTTGGGTAATATAATTATCAGGGACAATGTGCTGCAAACCATACGTCAGTGTCTAGAGAATCCCAACCCTCCTGTCATATTTGCAAGTCAGCTTGGTGTGTTGGCCAATGCAGCTATAGATATATCCGATGGTTTAATACAAGATATTGAACATATAACAGCGGCCAGTAATTGCGGTGCGGTTATCAACTACAACAGCTTGCCAGTTCACCCTTCTATAGCTGGGCTAGATTCACATCTAATGCAGGAAGCCTTGCTATCTGGGGGCGACGTATATCAGTTATGTTTTACTGCCAACCCCAAACGCTCTAAGCTTATAGTAAAGCTGGCTGAGATGCATGGGGTAAGTGTTTCACATATAGGTCATATTACTGATGGCCATAATGTTGTGGTTAATGATTCTAAAAACATAGTTATACGCACATCAAAAAAAGGTTTCGATCATTTCCAATAACCTGCAAGAACTAAATGGTAAATCGTAAGAAAGTAACCGTTACCCCAAGTATTTCTTGGGCACTAAGTCATCCGGCTAATATGCTGGCCTCTGGCTTTTGTAGTGGGCTTATAAGCCCAGCTCCGGGAACCTGGGGAACTTTGGCGGGTTGGTTAGTATGGCTGCTTTTGCTGTCACATTTGCCTTCTATGGCTATGGCTATCTTTCTTGTGGCAGCGTTCGTAGCTGGCTGTTATATATGTGACATAGCGGGGAAAAGTTTAGGAGTATCCGATCACGGCAGCATAGTGTGGGACGAAATGGTAGCCATATGGATAGTGCTCTGGATTAGCCCATCAACTTGGTATATGCAGGTAATTGCGGTTGTGTCGTTTCGCGTTTTTGATATTCTTAAGCCTCCGCCAGTTAGCTATTTTGATAGGGTTACTCCAGGAGGTTTTGGCGTTATGCTAGACGATGTGCTGGCAGCCATATACACCCTGTTAGTCGTTTTCCTGTTTCATAAACTGGTCGTAATATAGGAATATATATGTCATCAGCTAGGGTTGATTATGGAAGAATTCAGGCAGCTTTCTACTAAGTTGGGCGAGCTTTTGTTAAAACATGGCAAAATGCTGGCCTGCGCTGAATCATGTACAGGTGGCCTTTTATCAGGGGCCATAACAAGTGTTCCAGGCTCAAGCGGATGGTTTGATAGTGGACTGGTAACTTATAGCAATAACTCCAAACTCACCATGCTAGGTGTTAACCCTGAAACCCTTGCTCACTTCGGGGCAGTTAGTGAAGAAACTGCAATGGAAATGGCATCGGGTGTTCTTGCTAATACTACTTCAGCAGACATGTCAGTTTCGGTAACTGGTATAGCTGGTCCTGGTGGAGCCGCCCCGGGCAAGCCAGTTGGTATGGTGTGCTTTGGTTTTGCCAAAAGAATTAACAACTCGGTTGTATCGCGCTCTTGCACAAAGGTTTTTCAGGGTAACAGAGACGAGGTACGTAATCAGTCTGTTATATATGCCCTAGAGTTTATATTGCAATCATTTAAGGTTTAGACCAGTTTTATGTCAGAAATACATAAGATGCGGCTAGATAAGTGGCTATGGGCTGCGCGTTTTTATAAAACTCGCAGCCTGGCTACCGCTGAGGTTAATCTTGGCAGGGTGCTTGTAAATGGAAAGGGGGCCAAGCCGGCTCGCGATGTGGCTGTGGGGGATACAATATTAATACGAAAGCATTACCCGCCCATAACTGTTACAGTAGTGCAGCTTAGTCAAACTCGCGGGCCAGCAACGGTGGCGCGCACACTATATGAAGAGCACCCTGAAAGCATATTGTCTCGAGAGCAGGCTGCAGAGCAAAGGCGCTTGGCCCCAGAGCCTGGACGCAGGCGTGGTATGGGCAGGCCTACAAAACGTGAACGCCGTCAAATAGATCGTTTAAAACGTTTTGATTAAAATAATTGTAACTAAATTGTTACATGGGCTTGAAGAATAAAGAACCATCCCTATAATTAGCACTCAAGGTGACAGAGTGCTAACAGCCTCTGTTTTGTAACTGTCTTTTTAACACTTATTAACAGGAGTTCCTCCATGGCATTGCGTCCTTTGCACGATCGCGTGATCGTCAAGCGTCTGGATAACGAGCGCACAACTGCCTCGGGTATTGTTATCCCTGATAGCGCAGCAGAAAAACCTGATCAGGGTGAGGTCGTGGCCGTAGGCCCCGGCAAAAGAACCGACGACGGCAAAGTACAACCTGTCGATCTTAAGGTAGGCGACAAAGTTCTATTCGGAAAATACGCAGGTCAAACCGTCAAGGTTGATGGTGACGAGCTGTTAGTCATACGTGAGGAAGAAATCCTCGCTGTAGTTGAATAATCCGAAAGAAAGCAACAAGGAATCTGATAATGTCAGCTAAACAAGTTTTATTTGCAGAAGAGGCTCGTACACGTATAGTACGTGGCGTAAACACTCTGGCTAACGCAGTAAAAACTACTATGGGGCCTAAAGGTCGCAACGTAGTTCTAGACCGCTCTTTTGGTGCTCCTACAGTAACAAAAGATGGTGTCTCCGTAGCCAAAGAAATTGAGCTAAAAGATAAATTCGAAAACATTGGTGCTCAGCTGGTTAAGGAAGTAGCTTCAAAAACTTCCGATACTGCTGGCGATGGTACTACTACTGCTACTGTATTGGCTCAGGCTATAGTAGAAGAGGGCTTGAAGTATGTAGCGGCTGGTATTAACCCAATGGACCTTAAACGCGGTATAGATAAGGCTGTGGCCGTTACCGTAGAAGAGCTTCGTGAGCTATCACGTCCATGCGCCACAAGCAAAGAAATCGCGCAAGTTGGTTCTATTTCAGCCAACGCCGATAGTGAAATCGGCGAAATCATTGCAAAAGCAATGGACAAAGTAGGTAAGGAAGGTGTAATTACCGTGGAAGATGGCAAGTCACTCGACAACGAGCTAGATGTTGTTGAGGGTATGCAGTTTGATCGCGGTTACCTATCGCCTTACTTTATAAACAACCCAGATCGTCAGGTCTCGGTTCTTGAAGATCCATACATCCTCATCTTTGACAAAAAAATCAGTAATATCCGTGACCTTCTGCCAATCCTAGAGCAGGTTGCAAAAACCAGCCGTCCTCTTCTCATAATTGCAGAGGATGTTGAAGGCGAGGCACTGGCTACGCTGGTAGTAAACAATATTCGTGGCATACTTAAAACCACGGCTGTCAAAGCTCCAGGTTTTGGGGATCGTCGTAAAGCTATGCTCGAAGATATAGCCATCCTAACAGGTGGTGTGGTTATATCCGAAGAGACAGGCATGTCCCTAGAAAGCGCGACCATGGATGACCTTGGTCAGGCCAAGCGCGTTGAAGTAGGTAAAGAAGAAACCACCATTATTGACGGTGCTGGCCAGGCTGCCGATATTGAGTCAAGGGTTAAGCAAATCCGTGTTCAGGTGGAAGAAGCAACTTCTGACTACGATCGCGAAAAGCTTCAGGAGCGTGTTGCCAAGCTCGCTGGCGGTGTTGCCGTTATAAGAGTGGGTGCTGCTACTGAAGTAGAGATGAAAGAGAAAAAAGCACGCGTAGAAGATGCTCTTCACGCTACACGCGCCGCAGTGGAAGAAGGTATAGTGCCAGGTGGTGGTGTTGCCTTGGTACGTGCCAAAGCTGCAGTAGCTAACTTGAAGGGTGACAATATAGACCAAGAAGCTGGTATCAAACTGGTTCTGCGTGCTATTGAAGCTCCTCTACGCACCATTGTTACCAATGCTGGCGAAGAAGCAAGTGTAGTAGTTAACAAAGTTGCTAGCGGTGAAGGTAACTACGGCTACAATGCTTCTACTGGTGAGTATGGTGACTTGGTTGAGCAGGGGGTTCTAGATCCAACTAAAGTAACCCGCACAGCTCTGCAAAATGCTGCTTCAATTGCCAGCCTATTGCTGACCACTGAAGCTGCTGTTACCGAGATCGAAGAAGAAAAGCCTGCACCAGCTATGCCTGATATGGGTGGCATGGGTGGTATGGGCGGGTTCTAATACTCGTAACTATGCACCTAATGGTCCTGTTAGTACAGGGCCATTTAAAACCCCTGGCCCTCATAGCAGGACAGGGGTTTTTTGGTAATTAAAATGGCAAAGTTTATAGACAAACTGAATAAATCTTGGCTCAAGTCTGGTTCCCAGCTAATGGTAGGCCTAGATCCAGATCCCTCAAGGTTCCCAGAAGAATTAAAAACTCAAGATAATGCTGTTTATGAGTTTTGTAAGGGAATCGTAGATGCCACTGCGCCTTATGTTTGTGGCTTTAAACCACAAATAGCCTATTTCTCCTCCATAGGGGCAGAAACGGAGCTAGAGAAAATATGTGCTTACATACGTAGTAAGTATCCAGAATTGGTTCTAGTGTTAGATGCCAAGCGGGGCGATATAGGGGCAACCGCCAGTCAATATGCTAAAGAGGCATATGATCGTTATCTGGCTGATGCTGTTACATTGAACCCTTATATGGGCTTTGACTCAGTAGAACCATACCTTGCATATAGCAATAAAGGTGTAATAGTTCTTTGCCGCACCTCCAATCCCGGTGGTTCTGATATACAGTTTCTAAATGTGGCTGATGGTCAGCCGCTGTACATGCATGTTGCTGCCATGGTGGCAGATTCCTGGAATGCTGACAGGCAATGTGCATTAGTTGTTGGTGCTACCTTTCCCAACGAGATAGCCAAAGTCAGGAACAGGGTGGGCGATATGCCTTTACTCATACCAGGTATTGGAGCTCAGGGCGGCGATATACAAGCTACTGTAAAAGCCGGTAGAACATCTAAGGGTAAAGGTATGATGATTAACTCATCGCGTGCAATTCTATATGCCAGCAGTAATAGTGATTGGCGTGAAGCCGCCGCTCTCGCCGCACGCAAAACATACATTGCAATAAACAATGCTGATAGCTAATAGCTATTGATAAGATAAAAATAATCAAATTTACAAATGGGATGTCGCATCCTATACTTTAATAACGCTAACTCATTTACTCATTAAGGAGTCAATATGTCTTTGATCAACACACAAATCAAACCTTTTAAAGCAACTGCTTACCACAACGGCAAGTTTGTTGAAGTTTCCGACCAAAGTATTGCCGGAAAGTGGTCTGTATTTGTTTTTTACCCTGCTGACTTTACCTTTGTGTGCCCTACAGAACTCGAAGACTTGGCCGAGCAGTACGAAGAGTTTCAGAAAATTGGTGTGGAAATTTACAGTGTTTCTACCGACACTCACTTCTCACACAAAGCATGGCATGACACATCAGATGCTATAGGTAAAGTTAACTACCCAATGATTGCTGACCCTACCCATACGTTGTCACGCAATTTTGAGGTTCTTATAGAAGAAGAAGGTATAGCTTTACGTGGTACTTTCGTAGTTAACCCTGAGGGAGTTATCAAGGTAATGGAAGTACACGATAACGGTATCGGTCGCGTAGCTTCCGAGCTGTTACGCAAGGTTAAGGCTGCACAGTACATTGCTAAGAACCCAGACGAAGTATGTCCTGCAAAATGGCAAGAAGGTGCTGAAACACTTAAGCCTTCGCTAGACCTTATAGGCAAAATCTAACGACACTTAAAAGGTAACAAATACGTTACCCAAATTATGTCGGGCGCACTGCTCTAGGGCAGTGCGCAATTAGGAAAAGTAACTTACGAAGGAATTAGCAAAATGTTAGACGCAAACATGAAAGCACAATTGCAGACCTATATGGATATGTTGGTCGAGCCTATAGAGCTTGAAGCATATCTTGATGAAGGTCAGAAATCAGCAGAGCTACGCGAGCTGCTAACGCAAATCGAATCTATGTCTGACAAAATAAGCTTTAAAGAGGGTGCAGATGCATCCAAGCGCACTCCTTCGTTTGCTATAAAGCGCGTAAATACCGAGATAAGTATAGAGTTTGCCGGTATTCCCATGGGGCACGAGTTTACCTCGTTAGTGCTAGCCTTATTGCAGGTTGGCGGTCACCCAATCAAGCTGGAAGAAGATGTAATAGAGCAAATTCGCAACCTTCCAGGTAATTATGAGTTTGAGACGTTTTTTTCGTTATCTTGTCAGAATTGCCCAGACACGGTTCAAGCTCTTAATACCATGTCTATTATCAACCCGCGTATCAAACATGTGTCTATAGATGGCGCGCTGTTCCAAGATGAAGTGGAAAAACGCCAGGTTATGTCTGTGCCTATGGTGTTTATGAATGGCGAACAGTTTACGCAAGGTCGTACAACTATAGAGGCACTACTTGATAAACTCGATACCGGAGCGGCCGACAGAAAAGCAGAAGAGCTTAGCGCCAAAGACCCTTTTGATGTTCTGGTCGTAGGTGGTGGGCCTGCTGGTGCAGCAGCAGCTGTATATGCTGCTCGTAAGGGAATTCGAACCGGTGTGGTAGCTGAAAGGTTCGGTGGACAAGTGCTCGATACCATGAGCATAGAAAACTTTATTTCTGTAAAAGAAACAGAGGGACCAAAATTTGCTGTAGCCCTAGAAGAGCATGTGCGCGATTATGATGTTGATATCATGAATCTACAACAGGCTACAGAACTTATACCCGGTGACTTAATTGAAGTAAAAATGGCCAATGGTGGCTCATTAAAAAGTCGTTCGGTAATTTTGGCTACTGGTGCACGCTGGCGTGAAATAAATGTTCCTGGTGAGCAAGAATATCGTAACAAGGGCGTAGCCTATTGCCCGCATTGTGATGGGCCACTATTTAAAGGCAAAAAAGTTGCTGTTATAGGTGGTGGTAACTCTGGTGTAGAGGCAGGAATCGATCTCGCAGGACTTGTTGAGCATGTAACTCTTATAGAGTTTGATAACCAAATGCGTGCCGATGAAGTGTTGCAGCGTAAACTGCGTAGTCTTCCTAACGTAACCATAATTACTTCGGCTCAAACTACAGAAATCCATGGTGATGGTTCTAAGGTAACTGGTCTTCAGTATACCGATCGCAATAGTAATGAGTCACATCGTATAGATCTTGACGGAGTATTCGTTCAGATAGGTTTGGTGCCTAATACAGAGTGGCTAAAGGGTACGGTTGATCTTAGCCGTTACGGCGAGATTGAAATTAATGCTCGCGGCGAAACTTCTATCAAAGGTGTATTTGCTGCAGGTGACGCAACCACAGTTCCATATAAGCAAATTGTTATTGCTGCCGGTGACGGTGCTAAAGCTTCTCTGAGTGCTTTCGATTACCTAATAAGGTCGTCGGTTAGCGATGAGGCAGACGAAAAGGTGCAGGTTGCCTAAAACTTAGTCTTGCAGATCGAACAGGTTAGTGACAACCATTTCAAGAACCTGTTCGTCGCTTTGGTTATATATACGCCAAGTCCATCTTAGTATTCCAAGGTCACTTCTGGAAGATGAGGTTCTTGCGGAGTCTACCGTTGCTTCTAGCCTTATAGAGTCATCAGGCCTTACCGGCTTTAACCACAAAAGCTTTTCTAGGCCTGGTGATCCAAAACACTCTGAATCGTGTAGTGCCGAATTAACCGCCATTCGCATTGCCAGACTACAAGTTAGCCATCCACTGCTTATAAGGCCACCCCACCTGCTAGACTCTGCTTTTTCTGGACTGATATGAAACCACTGTGGATCATACGATTCAGCAAAATTTAATATTTCTTCTTTGGTTACGGTAATTGGTGGGTGTTTTATTACCATTCCGGTCTCAAAATCAGCAAACCTCATGATTCTTAGCCTCCTTCTCGTTGTATCATGCTTACTAAAAACATAATAAGTTAAAACGAGGTAGAGGTATAGGCATGCAGTATGTCACAATCAAACGTTCCGGCAATCCTATTAAGCTTGAGTATAAGTGGATTAACCCAAAGCTTGATAACGCACCGGTAATTTTATTTTTACACGAGGGTTTGGGCTCCATAAGCATGTGGCGTAATTGGCCGCAGCAGGTGTGCGATGCTTTGTCATGTAGAGGCCTGGTACATAGCCGATACGGTTACGGCAATAGTACAGTAAGAAGCCCAAATGAACGTCGCAGCATAAATTATCTTCAACAAGAAGCTAAATACGACTTACCAATGTTTCTTGAGGCAGTTGGCCTTGCCAATGAGCAGGTAATAATTTATGGCCATAGCGACGGCGGTTCTATAGCCCTGCTGTTTGCATCTTATTTTCCCGAACACACGCGTGCTATTGCTGTAGCAGCACCCCATATTTTTGTTGAAGATGTAACGCTTGAAGGAATAGAAGCAGCTAAAGAAATATACCTTACAACAAACCTTAAAGAGCGTCTTGGCCGTCATCATAAAGATCCAGAATCGGTATTCTGGAGTTGGAACGATACTTGGCTCGAGCCAGAATTTAGCAAATGGAATATAGAGCAGGAGGTTGCGAAGATAACAACCCCCGTACTTGCTCTGCAGGGTATTGATGATGAATATGGCACCCTGGAGCAAATATATGGAATACAGCGTTTACTTCCACAAACGCAGGTGCTAGCGATTCCTGACTGTGCTCATTCACCGCATAAAGACCAACCCCAGGTTGTAATACAGGCCCTAAAAAGCTTCTTAAATTTACCTTAATTTAAAGCAGTTCTTTACGTAGTTGAGCCGGTGATTTTGGCGATAAAAGCCCCGGTGCAATGTCAAATACAGTAAAAGCTCCTTTGCTGCCTTGCTTATGTAATTTGTATATTGCACGAGCATAAGCTACTAGAACGCTAGATGTGAATTCTGGGTTACTTTCCAGTGCTAGAGAGTATTCAATTACTTGGTTGGAGTTGTTACCACTGGTACCGCTTCTTATTACTACTCCACCATGAGGCATGCTGCTGTGTTCTTGTTCTAGAGTCTGCATGGAAATAAAGTTCACCGTGGTATCGTAGTCGGCGAAGTAGTCGGGCATATTCACTATGGCTGCTCGTACTTCTTCCTCATTAGCGCCATCGTCCAGAACAACAAAGCATTCACGTGTGTGGCGCTCACGAGTAGTTAGATTAGGGTTTTCTCCGTTTCTAACACGCTGCATAGCATTTTCAGATGGAATTGTGTATTGTACTGCTGCTTTTACGCCTGGTACTCTTCGAACTGCATCGGAATGACCTTGGCTAAGCCCTTTACCCCAGAATGTATAAGTGGCACCAAGTGGCAAAATAGATTCTCCGTAGAGCCGGTTTATTGAAAACAAGCCAGGGTCCCATCCGGTGGAGATAAGAGAGGTTGTACCTCCCTTAATAGCAGCTGTATTTACTTGCTCAAAGTATTCAGGAATGCGTGCGTGAGTGTCAAAGCTATCAACAGTACAAAATAATTCTGCTAATGCAGGTCCTTGCTCTGGTAGGTCGTTCTTAGAGCCACCACACAGTATGAGTACGTCAATATCACCTTTGAAATTATCAACTTTATCTAGCGAGTGTACTGGCACTTTTGGTTCGACAACTTCTACTGTTGAGGGATCACGTCTACTGAAAACACACTCTAAGGACATATCAGGGTTTTGTTGTATTGCGGTATGCACCCCTCGACCAAGGTTGCCGTAGCCGACTATCCCAATACGAATTTTATTTGTCACTTTATTCACCTGCAATTAGTTTAGTGTAACTATCAATTTTAACGTTTGTGACAATTGATGTTTATTAGTCATATAGGAATTTTTGTAGACGTTTTTTAATGATACTGTTTGCCTGATCCATTATTCTTTCAATTAGCTCTTGGGCACTGGGTATGTCGTGTATAAGGCCGGCCACCATACCGCATGACCATGCTCCTTTATCTACTTCGCCGCCTTGCATAACCCGTGGATAAACTCCAGCCACCTCGTTGGCTATATCCTCAAAACTTATAGCGCTACCTAGTTTTTTCTCAGTATCTAATATTTTCTCTACAGCTGTATTATTAAGAACTCGTTCTGTATTTCGTAGGGGGCGCATTATTAGACGTGTATCAAGCTCGGTAGCTGCAAGAATTGCCTGTTTTACATTGTCATGAACAGGTGCTTCTTTTGTTGCTATAAAGCGTGTACCCATGTTTATACCGTCGGCACCTAGTGCAAGTGCAGCAACTAGCGAACGTCCATCAGCCATCCCACCAGAGGCAACAAATGGGATAGAGAGCTCATCTGCAGCACGTGGTAAAAGTATAAAGTTGGGTATGTCATCTTCTCCAGGGTGCCCACCACATTCAAACCCGTCTATGCTAGCGGCGTCACATCCTATGGACTGGGCTTTAAGGGCATGCCTTACTGAAGTGCATTTATGTATTATTTTTATTCCAGCGTCTTTTAAGGCTGGTAGGTATTGTTGTGGATTATTGCCAGCGGTTTCTACTATTTTTACGCCGCCATCTATTATTGCCTGTACATATGCCGGATAATCAGGCTGCTTTACTATGGGTAGAAATGTCAGGTTTACACCAAATGGTTTGTCGGTTAGGTTTTTACAACGACTGATCTCGTTTGCTAGGTCTTTCGCGCTAGGCTGAGTTAGGCCAGTAATTATGCCAAGACCTCCAGCGTTTGATACCGCAGCAGCAAGCTCTGCATATCCCACATGGTGCATGCCACCCTGAATAATAGGGTAGCGTATTCCAAACATATCAGTTATGCGGGTTTTCATGTGAGTCCTCTTAGTTATTTGCTATTAAAGTCTGGTTTGCGCTTTTCTGTAAATGCAGTAATGCCTTCAATAAAGTCAGCAGTTGTTGTGCAAGTGCTAAAACTTTCCATCTCGGCATTTAACTGTTGTTCCAAACTATTATGCATAGACAGGTTGATCAATCTTTTGGTGTTAGCTAGAGCTATTGACGGCCCTGCTGAAAGCCTTTGTGCCAACGTGTTTGATTGTTCTTCAAGCTCTTCTGGTGTGCATATTTGGTTTACTAGCCCAAGTTCTTTAGCCTTGCTTGCATCAAACCTGTCACCTAATAGGGCTATTTCCATAGCCTTTTTATGTCCCACTATGCGTGGCAATGTAAACGTTGCACCACCGTCAGGGCTGGTTCCAATATGACAATACGCCAGCGTAAAGTAACTATTGTTAGATGCTATAACTAGGTCGCAGGCGGCCATTAATGAAAATCCAAATCCAGCTGCCGCACCTTTTACACTCGCTATTACGGGCTTTTGCATGTGCTGTATGCGCAAAACAATGTTATTAACCACTTGAATTACTTGTTCAAACTTAGCCTGTTTATTATCACCAGGCTCATTTAGAAGGCTTTTGAACCAATGTATATCACCACCAGCCATGAAGTGGTCGCCTGCCCCATTGATTATTACTGCTCTTACGTGCTTATTGTGATGTACATTAGCCAAAGCATCTGCAAGTGCGTTACAAAGTTCCAGGTTAAGCGCGTTTAACTGTGTCGGTCGGTTTAATGTAATAGTTGCAACATTATTTTTAATGGTGGTTAGCACGGCTTGTGTTTGCATATTGTCTCCGTTATTAGCGCTTGCTTCATAAAAAAAGCCTGGTCTAGCCAGGCTTTTTGGCTTAAATAAAGTATATATCTATTAAAAGAATGCTTGTAAACCAGTTTGTGCTCGTCCAAGTATAAGGGCATGCACATCGTGTGTACCTTCATAAGTGTTAACCACTTCAAGGTTCACTAGGTGGCGGGCCACACCAAACTCATCAGATATACCATTACCACCAAGCATGTCTCGTGCAGCGCGAGCAATATCAAGTGCTTTTCCACAAGAGTTACGCTTCATTATTGATGTTATTTCTACAGCAGCTATGTTTTCGTCTTTCATGCGACCCAGGCGCAGGCAACCTTGTAGGCCAATAGTTATTTCAGTTTGCATATCGGCCAGTTTTTTCTGGATTAGCTGATTGGCGGCAAGAGGGCGTCCAAACTGTTTTCTGTCT
>JAJYRX010000219.1 GCA_021793875.1 Pseudomonadota bacterium | reverse complement strand
TAAGATAGTGTCCACCCACTAATAGGTTGTCCTTAACAGATAGTGCGGCAAATACATTATCAGTTTGAGGCACAAAGCCAAGCTTAAAGTTTCGTATTTTTATATGTACAGGAACTTTTGTGACATTTTGGCCTAATATATGAACACTACCAGTGTGAGGGACTATGTAACCAGCTATAGACTTTAGAAGAGTTGACTTACCACACCCGTTCGGCCCTAATAATGTAACTATTTCAGCGGGATCAACATATAGTGATATACCATTTATTATGTCTACCTCAGGTGTATAACCGCCAATTATATTATCAAGCTTTATAGCTTTCTGATCCTGACTCATATGACTGCCCCGTCCACTTTTGCCATGTTTGTATCAGTATCTTCTAGGCTTACTCGGGGGCGTGCAGAACCAAGATAAGCATCAAGAACCTTCTCATTGCTAGAAAGCTCATCAGGATGACAGTCAGCAACAATATGACCACGGTCAAGAACCACACAGCGGTGACAAAGCTCACGAATGAAATGCATGTCATGCTCAACCACAACCATGGTCATACCAGCTTGATTTAGCTGCTGTAACACTTTGATTATGTCAGCCCGCAAATTAGGATGAACACCGGCTGTTGGCTCGTCTAACATCAACATTCCAGGGTTTGCCATTAGTGCGCATACAATTCCCAATAATTTTTTTTGTCCACCAGATATTGCTGCAGCTGATGAATCTTGAACCCTGGTAAGAAGCAACTGATCTATAAGGCTAGCAGCCAGATCACGAGCCTCTTGCTCGGCCTTCCTAGCTGATGAAGTGCCAAGAATAGTAGACCAGAAACCATGATGACTTGTAGATGCCGCCATTGCCACCTCAAAGACAGACATTTTCTCTGGCATAACTGGCAGTTGAAATGTTCTTGCTATGCCTTTTTGCACCACTTGATGAGCCGCGAGACCTTGTATGGCCTGATTTTTAAATATCACCTCACCACCATCAACAGATTCGAACCCGGTAATAGTGTTAAGTAAGGTACTTTTACCCGAACCATTTGGGCCTAATAAACCTACTATTTCACCCGGCTTTACTGCAAAAGATACATCTTGCAAAACCCGGTTTCCTCCAAACGCTTTGGAAACAGACTTTAGCTCCAATATGCACTGGCTCATGGCGACACCTTTCTTACCTTCTCTGGCAGCAAGCCTTCACTACGCCATAACAAACATGCCAATAATATGAAACCTATTAAACCCAGCCTAAGAGCACCGGCAACATCTGTACCAAATCCAAACAAGTCTTTTACGAAAGGAACTAGGGTATAAGCACCTTGGACTAGCAATACCCCTAACAAGACACCAGCGGTATTACCAAGTCCTCCAATCATTATCATGGTCCACAAAAGAAAGGTTTCTGCGGCAACCATATAGTCAGGACCAACAAAACTCATATAGTGTGCGTATAAGGACCCTCCTAACGCCGTAAGAGCTGCTGCTGACATTAGAGATCTGGTACGTAGGGCAACAAGGTCGTACCCCATGCAAGCTGCTAACTTAGGCTGTTCACGCATTACCCGTAAAGCCCTGCCTAACCTGCCATTCCCAAGACGTGTACACAACCATGCAGCAACGGCTACGGCTAATAGCACAAACACAAGAAACGCGATTGAGTCATAAGGGCGTGGCCAACTGTCAAAAAGCGATGGAAGGTTTCCAATGCCCTGAGCGCCTTCAGTTAACCAATCTTCGTTAGTGGCAAATGTTCGTAGTATTTCAGCAATTGCAAGAGTAACTATGGCCCAGTAGTCGGCAGCAAGCTCTCTGCCAAGGCGTGCTATACACCAAGCCAACGCCATTGCAACAATTACACCAAATAAGGCGCCTGGGAATGCTCCCAGCCCTTCCCTTATAAAGATTCCTGTTGAGTATGCACCTAGGCCAGCAAAAGCTATATGACCGAAGTTTAATAACCCAGCATAACCAGCCTGAAGGTTAAGTCCCAAGGCCATTAACGCATATATCCCCGCAATGGTAAGTGATGAGATGAAAAAATCAAACACGCCTTACCTCGCGGTCGAATAGGCCATAGGGGCGAAACAGAAGAGCCAGAAGTAATATAAAAAAAGATGCCGCACTAATATAAGAGGCGGGCAAAAACACTAAGGGCTTACCAAATATAAACCCAAAGTTGATGTTTGTTACCAGGGTTTCTGACAAAGCTATAAGAACGGCCCCTGCTATTGCGCCTATGGGGTTGCCTAATCCGCCTAATATTGCAGCAGCAAACGCAGGTAGCAATAAACTATGGCCCATATTTATGTGTGCCCCTGTAGAAAGCCCAAGCATACTACCACCCAACCCGGCCAGCGCACCACTAGCAAAATTAACAACAATTGTGGTGCGTTCAGCATTAAGGCCCGAGGCATAGGACAAATCTTTATTAGAAGCCAAGGCACGCATTGATCGACCTATGCGGGTGTAAAACAGCAATAGTATGAAACCAACTATTATTGCTAAGGTGGTTGCCATGGCATAAAGTTGTGGCCAGGTAACTATTGCATCACCAATGAATATGGGTGGAGACATTGGCAGGTCAAACATTTTTGGAAATGAACCCGCGAAGCCCAGAGAAAAGGCAACTATTAGCATGGAAAGCGCCAACGAGCCTATCATGGTTATGGCTGGACCTGACTTTAAAAGCCGCTTAAACACTAACACATGCGATAATACTGCAAGAACACCTATTAGAAATGATGATATTGCCACTGACAATAACAGCGGCATTCCATAAGCACTACCTAGATAGGTAAAGTAAGCCCCCACCATGGCATATTGCACATGGGCAATATTAGGGAACTTAACCAGGCCATACACCAGGCTCAAGCCCAGTGCCACTAGCGCAAGAAGAT
>JAJYRX010000218.1 GCA_021793875.1 Pseudomonadota bacterium | reverse complement strand
AGGTAACCACAGCACCACGCGCCTCTACGGATTTGATAACGCCTGGAACAACTGCACCTTTATCGTTGGTAGATACGTAGTTGTTGAATGGATCGCCTTCAAGCTGTTTGATACCAAGAGAAATACGCTCTTTCTCGGTGTCTATTGCAAGAACTACAGCCTGAATTTCATCACCCTTCTTGTAGTTTCTTACAGCTTCCTCGCCGGACTCGGACCAGGAGATATCGGACAGATGAACCAAACCATCGATACCACCAGGAAGACCAACAAACACACCGAAATCGGTGATAGATTTAATGGCACCTTCGACCTTGTCACCACGTTTGAATGTCATAGCAAACTCTTCCCATGGGTTTGCCATACACTGTTTCATGCCAAGGGATATACGACGACGTTCTTCATCGATATCAAGAACCATAACCTCAACTTCTTCGTCAAGGGTAACAACCTTGCGTGGATCGACGTTTTTGTTGGTCCAATCCATTTCTGAAACGTGAACCAGACCTTCAATACCGTCTTCTACTTCGACAAACGCACCGTAATCGGTAAGGTTTGTTACCTTACCAAACAAACGGGTGCCTTGTGGGTATCGGCGTGCAAGCCCAATCCATGGGTCTTCACCAAGCTGTTTAACACCTAATGATACACGGCTTTTTTCTTGGTCGAACTTAAGCACCTTAGCTTCGATTTCTTGACCAACCTGTAGCAGTTCGGATGGGTGACGTACACGGCGCCATGCCATGTCGGTAATGTGTAGAAGACCGTCTATACCACCTAGATCGACGAATGCGCCGTAATCGGTGATATTTTTAACTATGCCCTTAATAACAATGCCTTCAGCCAGAGTTTCTAGCAGCTTCTCGCGCTCTTCGCCCATGCTTTCTTCAAGAACTGCACGACGTGATAGAACAACGTTATTACGTTTGCGATCAAGCTTAATTACCTTGAACTCGTGAGTTTTACCCTCGAAAGGGGTGGTATCTTTTACAGGACGAAGATCAACTAGGGAGCCTGGTAAGAAAGCACGTATTCCGTTGGTCATAACTGTTAGACCACCTTTTACGCGACCAGTAATGGTTCCATTGATTATTTCACCTGACTCAAGAGCCTGCTCAAGCTGCAACCATGCAGACAAGCGCTTAGCACGGTCACGTGACAATATGGTGTCACCATATCCGTTTTCTAGAGAGTCTATAGCAACAGAAACGAAATCACCTTCCTCGACTTCCAATTCACCTTCGTCGTTGAGGAATTCTTCTATAGGAATAAGAGCTTCCGACTTAAGGCCGGCGTTAACAACTACAAAGTTGTGATCTACGCTAATAACTTCAGCTGAAATTACTTCTCCAGCTTTCATGTCCTGATCTTTCAGGCTTTCGGCAAACAGGTCGGCAAAGCTTTCGCCGCCTAGAGCGGCAGTTGTTGAGGTTGAAGACATTAAATTTAGGTCCAAAAAGTCTGCATTGCAGACTGCAAAAAAACACACCGGCATAAGCCAGCGGAGTTACACAAATACCCTTGAGTTCTTGTACTACTAAGAACCAAGGCCCTTAACATTGCGCCACAGGTTAAGCACCTGCTCTATTGTTTCATTAACGCTAAGGCTTGAAGAATCAATAGTATGCGCATCGGTTGCAGCTACAAGAGGTGCATTTAAACGACTTTTATCACGTTCGTCACGCTCTTGTAAATCTTGCGTCAAGTCAGAAAGCTTAGCAGAAATGCCCTTGCTGATCAACTGCTTATAACGTCTCTCGGCCCTAGCCTGTACACTGGCTATTAAAAATATTTTAAGCGGCGCGTCAGGAAATATAACAGTGCCCATGTCCCTGCCATCGGCCACCAAACCAGGGGACACGCGGAAAGCCCTTTGCCTATCTAGCAAGGTTTTACGAACAGAACTATAGGCAGCAACTACGGACGCTAGCTTTCCTATATGCTCTTGCCGTATTTCATGCTCAACGTTGCTGCCATGCAACACGGCCCCTTCGCTAGTAAACATAATATCCAAGCTAGCTGCAATATTGGTAACTTCGGCAACATGCTCTATATTTACACCGGCTTTATATGCCGCAAAAGCAGTAAGGCGATACAAAGCCCCGCTATCGAGTACATGCCAACCTAAGGCACTTGCCACCCCTAGTGCAACAGTCCCCTTTCCAGATGCTGTAGGCCCGTCTATAGTGATTACCGGTGCTAACCCTTTACTAACTACTTTACTATCCATTAGGCCACCAAGGTTTTGTAAACATCAAAGTATTCAGGAAAGGTTTTACTTACGCAGCTTGGATCAAGAATTGTTACAGGCACCGGCCCAAAAGCTGCCAAAGAAAAACACATGGCCATACGATGGTCATCGTAGGTTTTTATGTTAGCTGAACGCCACTGATTATGTTCCATAGGATAAACCTTTAGCCAATCGGGCCCTGACTCAACCTTGGCACCAAGACGCTCTAGCTCAGAGTGCATAGCATCGATACGATCTGTTTCTTTAACACGCCAACTGCCTATGTTTCGTAATAAACAAGGGCCATCAGCAAACAGTGCCATTACAGCTGCTGTCATGGCCGCATCGGGTATGTGATTGAAATCGCGATCAAAGGCACGTAGTAACACCCCTTCTGACACCCCTGGGCCAACTACCGTTATAGAGTTCTCATCGTACTGAACCGTTGCACCCATTTCTTTGACCACATCAGCGAAAGCTATATCACCTTGAACACTTGCTGAACCAGCTCCATCTATTTTTAATGGACCGCCTCCAAGGGTGGCCAAGGCCATAAAATACGAGGCACTAGATGCATCACCTTCGACCTGGAATGTTAAGGGAGATACATACTCAGCGTTAGCTGAAATAACAAAGTGCTGCCATCCATAACGTTTTACTGAAACC
>JAJYRX010000217.1 GCA_021793875.1 Pseudomonadota bacterium | reverse complement strand
TTTTATTTAACAATTTTAAGATGTGATCGCTTATTGTTTGAGCTATCAGACGTTGGTTCGCCAGGTTGTGGTGCTTCGTTAGACTCATTGTCTGTTGTAGGGGTACTTTCATCCGAGCTATAAGGCTTAGACTCAGTAACTTCAAAACCCATTCCAGTGCCTGTTTCACGAGCAAATATTGCTGAAACGGCGGCAACAGGAACAAAAATATCTTCTACAACACCGTTAAAACGAGCCTGAAACTCTATGTATTCATTACCTATGTTTAACTGATTTGTGGCCAATGAGCTTATATTAAGAGTTATTTGACCATCTTGTACATGGCTTACGGGTACATAGGTATTATCATCGACGGTTACCACAATATGAGGTGTGTAGCCGTTGTCCATGCACCATTCATGTAGGGCTCTTAGTATGTACGGTTTTGTAGATATTTCTTGCATTGTAGACTTATCCGGCTAACAAAAATATATGATCCTGTTAGCCGGAATTTTATGTTATCGACGCATTACCTTTTCAGACGGTGTAAGGGCGTCTATGTAAGCTGGCCTGGAAAATACTCTTTCAGCATATTTCTGCACAGGGGCGGCGCTGCGTGGCAGCTCTATACCATAATGATCCAGGCGCCACAGCAATGGCGCCAAAGAAACATCTAGCATTGTGAAGTCTTCACCAAGCAGGTACTTATTTTTGCTTAGCATAGGCGCGAGTTGAGCTAGGCGTTCACGTATTTGTTGGCGTGCTATCTCGTGTTCTTTGCCCTCAGATAGGGTGCGGTCTTCAAGCACATGTACGTGACGGAACAACTCTTTTTCAAAGTTAAAGAGGAACAGCCTTGTGCGAGCCCGCATTATTGGATCGGCAGGCATTAGCTGTGGGTGTGGAAAGCGTTCGTCTATGTATTCATTGATGATGTTGGACTCGTAAAGAACGAGGTCGCGTTCCACCAAAATGGGAACCTGTCCGTAAGGGTTCATAGTGGATATGTCATCAGGCTTGTTATAAAGGTCTATGTCCTTTATTTCAAAATCCATACCCTTTTCGAACAAAACAAACCTACACCTTTGAGAGAATGGGCAGGTTGTCCCGGAGTAAAGCAGCATCATATTTTTGTATTCCAGTAGAAAATGGTGCAATTACACAGGTGCAGCAAAAGAGGCGATATGCAAATTTTGCATATACGCCTCTGCTACCTGGGTTACTTGACGTGCCTCCAGTAGGCAGCGTTTAGGCGAAGGGCTACAAACAGGAAGATGGCCAGAAAGAAAAGAACGCCAATTCCAAGTTGTTTACGAAACAGCTGGTCTGGCTCTGACATCCAGCCAAGGAAGTTGGCTAAGTCGGCCACATCACTATCGTAGGCTGAGTCTTGCTTGGCGTCTGCAGCTGTACGCTTGTAGGTGTCTGAGCGACCGCCAGAGTAGTTGTCCAGAGTTTCAGTTTTAACTTCAGAAAAGCCCTGAGCATCGTATGTAGTGACTTTGCGTGTCCATTTACCGTCGTCTCCTTGGCGTACTGATGTGTGCTCGAGTGAGCCTTCACCTTGCAGTTGCCATAGTGCGTGAGGCATACCTACGCTAGGAAACACGGTGTTGTCCCAACCGGTTGGGCGTGATGCATCACGATAAAAACCGCGTAGGAAGTTATAGACGTAATCGACACCCGATGCGCCCATGGTAACGGATTTGGAGCGAGCGATAACCGATAGGTCGGGAGGTGCTGCACCAAACCATTTTGAACTGTCTTCGCGTGTCATGGCTATAGTCATGAGGTCGCCAACCTTGTCGGATGTAAATAAAAGGTTGCGAGTAATTTCCTCTTCTGTAAGGCCAATGTCTGTGAGCTTGTTATAGCGCATAGAATTGGCCGAATGACAGTTAAGACAGTAGTTAACAAATAGCTTTGCGCCATTTTGCAGCGACGCTAGGTCGTTGAGCCGATTAGGTGCGGTATCGGAAGGGTATCCGCCAGCCGCTACGGCAGGCAATGCGCATGTAAACGATATTGCGAGAGTGGCTAGTAGTTTTTTTAGCATGATCTTTCCGTGTAATTAGCCTTTGCTGGGGCGAAACGTAATGCGCTCGGGTACGGGCTTGAACTTGCCGAGTGAGCTCCATACAGGCATGGCCAGGAAAAACACTAGGTATATGACCGTACCGATCTGGCTCATGAGGTTAAATACCGGGCTTGGTGGTTGGGTTCCTAGATAGCCAAGCATTAAAAAGTTGACTATAAAAATGGCATACCAAACCTTGTGCCAGGAAGGACGATACCTTATTGACTTCACTGGTGAGGTGTCTAGCCATGGTAAGAAGAACAGTATTACAACTGCACCGCCCATTACTACTACACCCCAGAATTTCGCGTCCAGAGTGCGGAACAATATAGCAAATACTACCAGTATGGCTGGAACTGCAATGCGCCATATGCCACGCAAATTACTTTTAACTAGCAAAGCAATAGCAGCAATTACTGCACCGCCAGCTAGTATCCAGGTGAACTCAGAGGTTGTGGCTCTAAGCATGGAATAAAATGGTGTGAAATACCAAACCGGAGCAATGTGTTCAGGCGTTTTAAGTGGATCAGCGGGTATGAAGTTGTTGTACTCCAGGAAGAACCCGCCCATTTCCGGGGCAAAAAACATTATGGCCGCAAACACTATTAAGAAGCCTGCCACACCAACAATGTCATGTACAGAGTAGTATGGGTGGAATGGTATTCCGTCTACTGGGAAGCCGCGTTCATCTTTGGGCCCATCTTTGATTTCAACACCGTCTGGGTTGTTAGAACCGACTTCATGCAGTGCAATAATGTGTGCAACCACAAGTCCGATAAGTACTAGTGGTATGGCAATTACGTGGAATGCAAAGAAACGGTTGAGTGTTGCGTCGGATA
>JAJYRX010000216.1 GCA_021793875.1 Pseudomonadota bacterium | reverse complement strand
TTTCAGACGATATATCACTACGACGTATGGAACAAAATGGAGTGACATTAACTAGCACAAACCAGGTAATAGCTGAGCTCACAGGCGACTGGACCACAGAAGCTGGCACCCGTATTGTTCAAGAGGTATTACTACCGGCGCTACAGGGATAATAAAATGGACATTACACATCACATGTCTGACCCAGTTAACGGAATACGGCTTCACTACGTTAAGGCAGGGTCTGGCGAACCTCTGGTCCTTTTACACGGTTGGCCACAAAGCTGGTACGAGTGGTTACACATAATACCTGCTATGGCGAAAAAATTTACCGTTATAGCCCCTGACCTTAGAGGCTTTGGTGATTCCGATAAACCATCAAGCGGATACGACAAAAGAACAGTCGCACAGGACATACGTGAATTAGTTCTACAGCTTGGTTTTAAAAATATAAACCTCGCTGGGCACGACATAGGCATGATGGTTGCTTATGAGTACGCTTCCCAGTACCCGGCAGAAGTACAAAAATTGTCCGTTCTAGATGCAGCCCTACCAGGTTTAGGGCTAGAAGCACTACAAGATAGTTCAATGTTTCCACATCTATGGCACTTTGGGTTTTTTATAGCCCCTGGAATAGCAGAAACTCTAATACAGGGAAAAGAAAGAATATTTCTTTCAAGCTTTATTCGTGAGCTGTCTTATAACCCATATGCCGTTACGAATGATGAAATAAACGAATACTCTAACCGAATGTCTGCTCCAGGTGCATTGCGCTCCAGTTTTGAGCACTACAGATCCTTTCCTATAGATGCAGAGAACAATATAAGCAATGCTAAAACCAAGCTACCCATGCCAGTTCTGGCTATTGGCGGCAGCCACAGCATGGGTTTGCAAGTTGGCAAAATAATGGAGCCTCTGGCAAATAATGTAAGGTCTGTTTCAATAGACAAATGTGGCCACTGGGTCCCAGAAGAGCAGCCTGAAGAGTTAATCCAGCTATTTTCAGATTTTTTTGATACTTAATCGCGAGGTAACCACAATAGGGGGTTATCGTTAATACGATAAAAGCCTTCTTGCCCCATTAACATGTCAAGCTCAATGCTAGCCAAGTCATCGGCAACTGCTTCTGCATTGTGGTCTTTTTCTTTATAGAAAATTTTCCTGTAATTGCCACAGCTTCCACAAGACTCAGCCCTTATAGCCTCATTGCCCTGCTCAACAGCGTGGTAAAGAACTTTTTCTGTGTTTTCACAATGCGTGCAGGTAACACGTACTATGTGCCACTCGGTGGAGCAAAGGCTGCATGTAACGTATCTTCTACCTGCACTGCTTCCACCTATTTTTACCACGCTAGCAACAGGCAAGCCGCCACAGCATGGGCACACACCAAAAGTGCCAGATTCAGATGGAGCATTTTCACCAAGGCCAATAGCCATACTAGTGAAATACACCTGCAATGCCGCCATGATAAATGGAGCCCATGCAAGGCTCATTTGTTCGTCAGGCTCTTGATTAATTAATGAATCGGCAAACTTATTTATAAGATCAGGATTTGACTCCAGCGTATTTTTTATGTTGGAAACAACAGATTTTGAATCGGCTGGAATACTATCGATTGAGCTAACATGCTGCAGTATTTCATGCAGTATGTTTATCCAATCAGGGTTGCGCGATTTGAGATACGTACCAAGGGGTGGCAGCCCATGCTTTAAGGAAGCGGTTACCTGTTCATAGGTAGGACCTGTAATAGCAGTTAAGCTATTGAACACTTTATCTTGGGCATCGACAACGCAAGCCATAAGGTGTAAGTAAGAATCTATTGAGCTTTCGGCTGCCAACTGCCGTAACCGGGCAGCCCGTTCTTTAAAAACATACCTTGGCTCGGGTAAATATACAGAAGGAACTCTAGTGTGTTCCAGGCCTTCAATTTCACCCCTTGGTAGTACTCGCTGCATTATTAACCTCTGTTATTACCGTTGTTACGTACTTCTTTGCGGAACCAGGCTCTGTGATGTTTCCAGGCCCATCCGTAGCTAACCGACCCACGGGTCATAGCTTTAATGGAGCCTTTAACCCATATACCAGCATACACGTGCACTATAACAGCGCAAATAATAAGTACCGCAAATAAAGCATGTAGCAGTAGTGATAGGCGAATAACATCTACAGAAAACAAATGTGAGAAGTAGGCCCGCCACGCCACTATACCGGTTAATAAGAGGCCTATCATTAAGATAACAAAAGCAAAAAACACTAGCTTTTGACCTGCGTTATATTTACCACTTTCGGGAATGTTTTCGTTATCTTGGTTCAAGACACTACGAAAGCTGCGCAACCACTTTTTATCGTCTGCTGTAATTATGTTTTGACGCCATAAGCGTGCGGCAAAGAAAAAGAATGCCACAAACATAACAACCCCAATAAAAGGGTGCAGTATGCGTGTCCAGTTTCCACCCCCTAACAAATTGGAAAGCCAAAATAGTGAGGGGTGGAATAATGCAAGGCCGGAAACCGTTAGCAATATAAAGCAAAGAGCTATAAGCCAGTGATTAAGACGCTGGCAGTAGGTATAGCGTGACAGCATTTTTGTGTTTGGATCATGCATGACTATCTTCCTCCGCCTTACGTTCGTCTTCCTCGGTAGTCTCCATTGGGCCCTTGCGTATGTAGTGCATAAAACCCGCAGCGGCGGCGGCCACCATAGCAGCCACACTTAATGGTTTTGCTAAACCTTTCCACAGCGATATTGTTGAACTGATTTTTGGATTTTTAGGTAAATCGTTATACAGCTCTGGCTTATCGGCATGGTGCAGAACATACATTACATGTGTTCCGCCTACCCCTTCAGGATCATAAAGACCAGCGTTGTCGTAGCCTCTAGATTTAAGGTCTTCAATACGGGCCTCAGCATGTATTTTCATGTCTTCCTTGGTGCCGAAAACAA
>JAJYRX010000009.1 GCA_021793875.1 Pseudomonadota bacterium | reverse complement strand
AGATCTACCGCTCAGGTAACAAAGGCCTCTGCAGAAAACATGAACCTACTACAGGCCGAAAGAGGCGAGCTGGCTCTAGCACTGGCCGACTCTGTTTCTGATGCCTGGAACGGCGTTGAAGAAGCTGGGTTTACTAAAAAGCTTGATAAACTTCGTGGCTTGTCAGCTACCTACAATAACTACATACAAATTGTGGCAAATGCCGACTCCGGCATAAAAACCCTTGCCGACCTTAAAGGCAAACGTATATCTGTTGGGGCAGCGCGCTCCGGAACCGAGCTAAATGCACGAGCTATTTTTAAAGCTGCCGGTATGTCTTACGACGATTTCTCTAAAGTCGAATACTTACCATTTGGCGAGTCCGTTGAGCTTATGAAAAACCGACAAATTGATGCCACCTTGCAGTCAGCCGGCCTTGGTGTTTCATCTATACGTGACTTAGCAAGTTCAATTGATATAACAGTAATACCTGTACCAGCAGACGTTGTTGAAAATGTGGGTAGCCCAGCCTATCAGCCAGATGTAATACCAGCAAACACATACGAAGGCCAGACAGAAGATACACCTACAGCCGCTATACCAAACTTCCTGGTCACGCATGCAAACGTGCCAGACGAAATAGCCTACCAAATGGCTAAAGTTTTATATGAGAACCTGGAGAGCTTGCAGGCAACACATAATGCCGCAAAGGCAATAGACATTAAAAATGCTGCTAACGGCATGCCTGTTCCAATTCATCCAGGAGCGGAACGTTACTACAAAGAAATGGGTGTAATCGAGTAATATTTATAGCAACCAGCTTGCCTATATAATCGCCCTGGTAGTAAAAATCTGCCAGGGCTTGTTGTTACCAAGCCTATTAACAACCTTGCTGATTTGCCAATCATGAACCCAACCCAGGACACCACCACACAAGACCTGCCGCGCGTAATATTCTGGATAGCCGTGGCTTTTTCAAGCTTTCAGGTCTATACGGCCGCATTCAGCCCCATGTCAAGCCAAGTAATACGTGCAATACACGTGGGCTTTGTAATGCTAATGGTATTCACCCTATACCCACAAATGTTTGGCAGACGTATGCCTATTCTGGGATGGGCAATGGGCATAATAGGGTTTGTGTTTAGCTTTTATCACTGGATATTTGAGTCAGACCTAACAGCAAGGGCAGGTGAGCTTACTCAAATGGACACAATTATAGGCATTGTCACAATAGTGCTGGTTTTTGAAGCTACTAGACGCATGATGGGCTGGGCACTGCCAATAATATGCAGTATTTTCCTGTTATACGGTCTTTTCGGTGAGTACATACCTGGCGCCTTTGGTCATCGCGGATACGGTTTTGATCAAATAATTAGCACACTTGGTTTTGGTGTGGAAGGTATATATGGCACGCCAACCTATGTATCGTCCACCTACATATTCTTATTTATACTGTTTGGTTCATTTCTTGAGCAAGCAGGAATGATAATGCTATTTAGCGACTTTGCTATGGGTACGGTGGGGCATAGCAAAGGCGGTCCAGCAAAAGTCTCAGTAATAAGCTCAGGCCTAATGGGTACTATTAATGGCTCTGGGGTAGCCAATGTGGTAACTACAGGGCAGTTTACAATCCCATTAATGAAACGCTTCGGGTATTCGCCGTCGTTTGCTGGAGGTGTTGAAGCCACATCTAGCATGGGTGGACAAATTATGCCACCTGTTATGGGAGCGGTGGCATTTATTATGGCCGAGACCATAAACGTGCCATATGTAGAAATAGTAAAGGCCGCAATAATTCCCGCGATCTTATATTTTATTACTGCATTTTTTACTGTGCACCTAGAAGCAGGCCGAAAAAATCTCCATGGCTTACCAAAAGAAGAGTGTCCCGACCCATGGGCTGCAGTTCGTACCCGTTGGTATCTTTTAATACCTCTTATTGGCTTAGTGGTACTGCTATTTTCAGGCTATACACCACTATTCTCAGGTACTGTTGGTCTGGGTCTAACGGTAATACTTATTTTTGGAGCTGCAGTAATAAAGGGCGCAAGTAACAATGCCCTTAGGTACTTGTTCTGGGTGCTTCTTGCAATTGCATGCTCCGGATTCATTAAATTTGGCGTAATAACTTTCTTTGCAATAATTCTTACCCTAATAGTTATTTTACGCATAGCAAAATCTGGTAGCGATGTACTTAAATTAGCCATTAATGCAATGGCTGAAGGTGCGCGTCACGCACTACCGGTAGCCGTAGCCTGCGCTCTTGTAGGGGTAATAATAGGTATTATCAACCTTACTGGTGTAGCTGCACAGTTTGGTGGGCAGGTAATTGCCATAGGAAAGGACAACCTGTTTATAGCCCTGTTTCTTACCATGATTACCTGCCTGGTTCTTGGTATGGGTATACCAACAATACCCAACTACATTATTACAAGCTCACTAGCAGCCCCTATTCTATTAAAACTGGGCGTTCCATTAATAGTCTCACATATGTTTGTGTTCTATTTCGGAATTATGGCAGACCTTACCCCACCGGTAGCACTAGCTGCATTTGCTGCTGCTCCTATTGCTCGAGAAACTGGCTTAAAAATTAGCTTGCAAGCATTGCGGGTTGCTGCAGCTGGGTTTGTAGTGCCTTATATGGCTGTATACTCACCAGCCCTTATGCTTCAAGGTGATTCCCTACTAGACACACTATATGTTGTTACGAAAGCGCTCATAGCAATAGGACTATGGGCTGCCGCTGGAACCGGATTCTTATTCAAAAACATGAATATACTCGAGCGTTTCATTTCTTTATTTGCTGCTGCTATGCTTATTTGGGCCGGTAATCTTACCGACCAAATAGGTCTTGGTGTAACGGTAGTATTCGTACTATGGCACTATTGGAGCGCCCGTCAGTCCAATTCTGGCAAAGCTAAAGCAGCATAGCTATGCCGGGTATCGCTTCCGGGTATGCAATAGGAATATGCCTTTACTTGGCAGCTGGGTATCCACCTGCCCCTGTTTTCATAGAAACAGAAAAATTCACTCTTGCTTGGAATCACTCAATTGAAAAAGTGCGCTGGGAAGAAAGCTATCAGGTTGTAATAGATAAATATGGTAATGCCGTATTAAAAGCTAACCTAGCGCGCATAAAGGGCTCTGGCGCTGGAATGGAGCCTCCCACAGAGGCTACCCTGGTAAATGGGTGGTACGTGTACAAACCAAATACGTGGCCAACAACACCTTTAAGGCTCACACGCTCGGGCTTTACCGACGATTACCAGCTATGTGTAAATGGCTCATGCGAAATAATGGAAAACATTATTCCCACAGATAAAGGCATCACCCTACTTGACCCGTGCTTGCGTAAAGCCATTCGTTAAGTTGTTGTGACAATTCAGCAACTGCCGCATGAAAAGCCTGTACCACATCATCTACATCAGTACTATCAGCTGGAGCTGAAGCTTGCAGTCGGTTAGTAGCTATTACATTTAAACCATTTAAACTAACCAGAGACACATCAAGCTGCACATAAGCAATGACCTGGTTATTGGTTCTTCGCACCTCGAAGCTATTTAGATCAGATTCAAGCCTAAGCTCTGCAATAACACGTGCCCCTTCCTGGGCTACAGACTTGAAATAACCAGTAGTGCGCAAAGAATCTACTATGTAGTCTCGCAGCATAACCGGCGTAGTATCGGCCCAGCGTACACCAGGGTAAGCTTGTATGTTGGCACCATTACCTGGTTGTATAAGAATACGGTTGTTAGATAACAGTCTGCTGCTATAGGGAGTAGCTACCCTAACAGAAACGTCGCGCACCGGATGAGCCTGAGAGCTTGTAGCGTTTGTGAGAGACTCAGCCTTATGTTGTATATGATAAATTTCGTGAGGCTCTGAAGTAGGTAAAACAGAACAGCCCGAAATTATTGCAGCAACTGTCAGTATTGATAATATTGTTCTGACCATAACTAATGGTGCTCCTATAAATGTCCCTGACCTGGCATATTATTGCTGAAACTCTTGCATACGCTCAGCACCAAAGATATAACCACCAGGGTCTTCATCAAACTTGCGAACACTTTCCTGTATGGTATCTAAGGTGCGCTGTAAAGCCCTTAGCGTTGGTCCTATTTCGGTCAAACCAAGCGCGCCAGAACTAACTGCCTCTGAGCTTTCGGCAACTATATCTTTAATAGACTTACCCGCTTGCTCAAGAGCAGCTAGAGCGCTGTACGCCTGATCTATTACGTTACTTCCATGGCGGGATAAAATTTCTGACCCAGACTCAATAATGTTGTCTATTTTGTCACTTATTGTGCGCATCTGACCTGTAAGGGCGGCCACGTCATTTATGATTTGTCCGGCCTCTTGGCTGTTATCGGCTAATGAAGAAGTGAACTTATCCATATTGCTCATAACATTACTTAGATGCTCTATATTTTGAGATGACATTAGACGTTTCAGCCCGATAGCAACCTCACTAAGTTCTGTTATAAGACTATCACCGCCCTCTAGTAACTGACTAATTGATGACGGTGTGGCTATCATTACAGGGTCACGACCATCTGAGGTCTTGAGCAAAGGGCTTTCTGGCGTGCCCCCACTTAGCTCAACTACCGATGTTCCGGTAACCCCAGTTAATACCAACTGAACCTTGGTGTCCACATGGACAGGTATATTATCGTTAATTGCAAGCCGTACGTGGGCTTCCCTGAGATCTGTAGGGTCAAGATTAAGATCTACCACTTCACCTATGCGTATGCCGTTATATAAAACTGGGCTACCACGACTAAGCCCACGAACTGGCTCGTAAAATATGACGCGGTAAAAAGAGTTTTGGCTAGTCTGGTGTGACTTACTTAGCCATAGCGCAAAAAGCACTATGGCTATAGCAGCAATTAAAGTAAACAGCCCAATTAATACGTGATGTGCTCTTGGTTCCATATGTTATTTCCTGGCCGTCTAAGTAGCGGTATGTTGTGCCGCACGGCCTCTAGGCCCATTAAAGTAAGCCTGAATCCAATCGTTGGGGTGTTGTGCAACATTCTCTAGGGTATCGCATACAAGCATACGTTTTTCTGCCAGCACGCCTACTCTGTCACATATGGTATATAACGTATCCAGATCGTGAGTTACTAGAAAAACCGTAAATCCCAACGCATTTCTTAGGGTTAATAATAAATTATCAAATGCCGCAGCACTAATTGGATCAAGCCCCGCAGTTGGCTCATCCAAAAATAGTATATCTGGGTCCAGTGCCATTGCCCTTGCTAATGCAGCTCTTTTAACCATACCCCCAGAAAGTTCTGACGGATACTTTGTAGCGGCATTAGATGGCAAACCAACCAAAGCAAGCTTCATGGCAGCAATTTGTTCTGCTTGTGGACGACTAAGATTTTTATGTTCTATAAGTGGTAAGCAAATATTCTCTATAACTGTAAGGGATGAAAACAGCGCACCAGCTTGGAACAATACGCCAAAGCGCCTTTCTATTTGAGATCTGCGCTCATCAGATAGCTCGAGAATGTTTTCTCCAAACACTCTTACTTGTCCAGATGTTGGACGCCTTAGACCAACTATACTGCGCAAAAGCACTGATTTACCCGTACCGGAGCCACCGACCACTCCCAGTATTTCGCCCTTACGCACATCGAGTTCTAGCCCCTGGTGAACCACATGTTTACCGAATTGGTTCACGAGCCGACGCACTTGAATAATATGATTGGAGCTGTGATCAGCGGCTTCTACCATCCCATCTCCATATAAAACAGTGCAGCCAAGGCATCTAGAACTATAACCACAAAAATTGAATGCACCACAGACGAAGTAGTGCGCTCGCCCACAGACTGGGCGCTTCCGCTAACTTTAAACCCCTGCTGACAGCCAATCACAGCAATAAGAAACGCAAACACAGGAGCTTTAGCCATTCCCAACACGAAATGACGCACTGGCACCATCTCAACAAAAAGCACCAAAAACCTGTCCGGGGAGATGCCCAATGAGAAAGCACATACAGCCATGCCACCAACTATTCCAGATATCATGCCTACAAAAGTAAGCACAGGCAGTGAAATTTGAAGTGCTATTACTCTTGGTAGTACAAGCATGTTTATTGGATCAAGCCCCTGTACTTTTATTGCGTCTATTTCTTCATTAATTTTCATGGATCCTATTTGTGCGGTGAATGAACTGGCTGTACGTCCGGCCATAAGTATTGCTGTTAGCAATACCGCAAACTCACGCAAAAAGGAAAATCCAACCAAATTTACTGTAAATGTGGTCGCGCCAAAATCCTTAAGTATTGTTGCCCCTAGAAAAGCAACTACCGCGCCCACTAAAAACGTAAGCAAGGCTATTATGGGAAGTGCATTGAAACCTGTTTGGTGTATTTGAGCCACTATAGGCGTTAGCCGCCATTGCGAGGGTCGCAGCAAGTTGGCAAATATAGACTGCAATGTAAGCCCTGAAAAGCCCATTAGAGCCATAAACTGTTGGTAGAACCGTGCAACAGCACTTCCTATATCAGAAAGAAACTCTAAAACAGGTGAAGCTTGCTCTGGCTTAGGTAATGGCTCTTCATCTGACAAAGCTTTTGCAACCGCTTTTAACATTTCAGTGCGCTCTGAAGATAAGCCAGAGATTTGACTTATAACTAGATCTATATTGTTGGAGCCAAGCATATTGACCAATAACTGCGCTCCGACGGTATCTAGGTTCTCAAGCTTACCTGCATTAACCTTGGTAATTGGGGTGTTAGCAGTTTTCCTTTGAAAATCACCTAACGTTTTTTGCAGTGCATTGTAGTTTGACAGCACCCAATTACCGCCTAGATCTAGTTCCAGCGAGCTGTCGTTGGATTTCCATTCCAGCAGATTATTCGAGAGGTTGAAGTTGGCATTCTTTTGCATTGTGATGCTATTTTATACGCCTTGCACTGATAGTTCCGACAAAACCTCGTAATTTGTCTTATTTGGCGTAGGATTAGATGCGACTAGAAAACAACGCTTAGGCCTACAAACAATAGATTCCATCTTAACTCGCGAAAAATTATTATATTCAGCATTACGCAACAACGAGATGTGCGGCTCGAAAGGGCGCTCTTCAGGTCTAAAGCCATATGACTTTAAACGGTCCCACATATTGTCGTAAATATCAGTTAAATGTCTGCGCTCTAATGGATTGGAAACCCCCGCCCATACCACACGAGGCCGCTCAAAATACCCTATAGTGTTTAAGGTAAAGACACTTTCAGGTACATACCAATTTGCAAAATCATTCACAAGCCTTGTGTGTAAGTGCTTATTTACTCTACCTAAAAATGCAATGGTAAGGTGAAGGTTATGTTGCCCCATAACACGTCCACCACAGGACTTATGCGCCATTGATGCAAGCCTGCTTAATTGCGTGGCACTTTCATTGTCAGGCCATAAAGCTATAAATAATCGCATATTTTATACTTACTATCCGGAGAAAAATGTAAAGCTGTTTTAAGATTAAGCAGCCTAAAACAAACTAGGAGAATAGCAGCATGACGCCCGAGTCTTTAGAAATGATAAAGCGACTGGTTGGTTTTAATACTATTTCTAGCGAATCTAACCTTAATCTTATAAATTATGTACAAGAGTTCTTGGCTCAATATGGCATAAATGCTGTTTTAGTTCCAAACGATAGCGGCACCAAAGCAAACCTGTTTGCAACCATTGGTCCTGACACAGAGGGCGGTGTTGTATTATCCGGACATACTGATGTAGTTCCTGTTGAGGGCCAGCCCTGGAGCACAGACCCCTTCACTGCAACCCTAAAAAACAACAGGTTGTACGGTAGAGGCACATGCGACATGAAATCGTTCATAGCAATTGCTTTAGCCAAAGTACCATCGTTTTTAGAGGCAGGCTTAAAAAAACCTATACACCTTGCTTTAAGCTATGACGAAGAAGTTGGCTGCTTAGGTGCTCCCCATTTAATAGAACACCTAAAAAATACCATAGCTAAACCTCAAGCTGTAATTGTTGGTGAGCCTACTAGCATGCAAGTTGTAACTGGTCACAAAGGAATTACAACATTAAAAACCCAGGTCACAGGTCATGAAGCGCACTCGAGCCAAGTCCAAAGAGGCGTAAGTGCTGTAATGACTTCCGCTAAACTTATAAGCTATATACAAGACTTACTCGACACTAACCGTTGTAATGCAGACAGCAGCAGCCCATTTGTTCCGCCGTACACAACATTACATGTTGGCACTATAGCGGGTGGAACGGCAGTTAATATAATTTCCCGTCACTGTAACTTTGAATGGGATATACGTAACTTGCCTTCTGATAACTGGAAATATTACCTTGAGAAATTTGAATCGTATGCCAATGAGTTAACCAGCCAAATGCATAAAGTTGCACCAGACACAGGCATAAAAACTAATATTATGGCCAACGTACCACCCCTAAAGCATGAAATCAGTCAGGCGGCTAAGCTTTTATTCGAACTATTAGATTGCCATAAGAGTAACGTTGTACCATTTGTCTCAGAGGCTGGACAATTCCAGGAGCAGGGCTTTTCGGTAGCTCTTTGTGGACCCGGCTCCATAGACCAAGCCCATCAACCAGATGAGTATATTGAAGTATCGCAGGTTAAGGCCTGTGAGCAATTTATGGATAAGTTAGCCATGAAGCTAGCTCAATAAAATATGCAATTGCTTAATGTATGGCTGGCTGAAGCTATTCGGCTTCAGGAAATACGTAGCGGTCAGCTGGCAGATCATGACGAGGTTATAAAAGCGATAGAAACTCGATCGGGCCTTAAGTCAAGAATAATTGAACGTGCTCGTTTACTATCTGAAAGGGAAGGCATATACGCTACCGTACGGCAGTGGAACAAAGCATCCCGTGTTGGCTTGTTCATTTTATTTGCACTATCAATTATAGCCGGAAGCAGCTCAGCCTATGCCGCTCTAGGTTCGGGTAGCAACTCAGTAAATGTATTCGCAGCCTTATTAACCCTATTAGGTCTTAACCTTCTAATGATGTTTATATGGCTGGTCAGCCTGTTTACTAAGGCCCCCGAAACTATTACGGGGCTAGGTCGTTTATGGTTCTGGGTAAGCAGGAGGCTTTCCTCATCGTCAAACACCAACATGGTGTTACAAGCTTTACTTGGTGTTATAAGCAGGCAGCGTGCATCTAGACCACTATTTGCGGTAATTAGCCATGCATTCTGGCTTTGTCTACTTACAGCTGCACTTATAAGCCTTATAGCCCTTCTTTCAACCAAACGGTACAGCTTTCACTGGGAAACCACTCTTTTATCCGCCGATACTTTTATATTCATTACTCAAGCATTGGGTTGGCTACCCACACAGATTGGCTTCAATGTGCCCGATGCAGCCACAGTAATATCCAGCGGTGGCTTAGGCTCTGGATCTCTAACCATGCAAGCACTTTGGTCTGGATGGCTTATTGGTTGCATTCTTATATATGGAATTATTCCAAGGGTTATAGCCTTGATTATTATGGGTATATTACTGAACCGAAGATTACACCATAGTAATCTGGATACGGGCATGCCAGGATTCGCACAGCTTCGTAGCCGTCTTAGCACTGATAGCGCGACTGGCAAAATTGATTCCAAGGCACCACCGTACTCTGTAGGCATTACTGACCTAACCGCCTATAAACCAAGCAAATTTAATAACACAAATGCAATTGTCGGAATTGAGTTGCCATATGATTATCAATGGCCACCAGAACACCTAGGATCACAGGTATCAGATCTTGGGGTTATAGACAGCCGCGATGACCGCAATCTTGCTATTAGCAACATTTCAGCAATCCTGCCAACACGCTTGTTAATAGTTTGTGACGCTAGTCAAACGCCCGATAGGGGGTCTCTGCGATTAATTCATCAATTAAGCATATACTCTGAAAACACCAAGGTGTTACTCGTAAACTCTGAAACGTCACTTGCCAACAACATGACAACTACTTGGGTAGACGGGCTCAATGAACTGGAACAAAGCAGATATAAAATATACACAGATGCCAAAATGGCAGTTTCATGGCTTATAGACCAGCTTGATGTAACTTCTAAACCATCAGAAAGCAGTCAATAATGAAATTATCAAAATCCTCGCTACAGCTCGCCGTTGTTGGGCATACTAATACGGGCAAAACCTCTTTACTACGCACCCTTACTCGTAACCCTAATTTTGGAGAAGTGGATAATCGCCCTGGAACCACACGGCACGTTGAGCATGCCTACTTGTTAGTAGATGACAACACTGTTATTGATTTATACGATACGCCGGGCTTAGAAGACAGTGTGTCCCTGCTAGATTACATAGAAAATGAGGTTATACCTAAAGGACAGCGCTTAGATGGCCCTGACCAAATAAGCCGGTTCCTGCAAAAGCCTGCAAGCACCGATATTTTTGAGCAAGAGGCAAGAGTATTAAAAACCTTGCTTGATTGCGACGCAGCGCTGTACATAATAGACTCTCGTGATCCAGTTTTATCGAAGTTCAAAGATGAGCTTACTCTACTAGCACGCTGTGGGCACCCTATTATGCCCGTGCTAAATTTCACCAGATCACCTGAACACAGGCTTGAAGAGTGGCGTGAGGCACTTGCCAGATTAGGGCTTCACGTAAGCGTAGAATTTGACACTGTAGCGCCGCCTCTAGACGGCGAAACCATGCTATACGACAAGCTTTCTATTCTGGTCGGACAAAATGCTGATATTTTACGACGCATGAAAGAAAACGTAATAGAGCAACGCCGTATAAGGCGTGAAGATGGCTACAGGATAATAGCCGAGACAGCTATAGATATTGCTGCATGGCGTACTACTGCGCAAGAAGACGATGCATCAATAAAAGAGGCTACTCGTATACTTCGTGAAACCATACGTAATCACGAACAACGTTGTGTCAAGGCGCTTCTTGAGCTATATAGGTTCGACTCCAAAACATTTTTACAACACAATCTGCCGCTGGAAGGTGAGCGTTGGGAAATGGACTTATTCAATCCAGAGGCACTGAAAGAAATGGGAGTGCATGTAAGTAAAGGAGTGGCTGCCGGAGCTATGGCAGGAGCAACAATAGATGCGCTTACAGCGGGTATATCACTAGGCACCGGAACTATTATAGGCGCTGCTGCTGGAGGTTTATGGCAGGGCGCTGACAAATGGGGAAAACGTCTGTATAACCGGTTTAGAGGTTATCAGGAATTATCCGTAGATGACGGAGTAATGCAAGTGTTTCTTGTACGTCAAACCGCCCTACTTAATGCACTTGATCGTCGTGGTCATGCAGCCATAGAGCCTTTAGTAATACAAGCAGAAAAAAACAAACCTTTACCGGAAGTAATAAATAAAGCTCGCTCAAACCCAAGCTGGTCTACGCTATCTGATAACTATGCTCCTGGCCAAGGTCGTAACAATGCTGTAAGAGACCTTATAAAAGCTATTGAAACAAGCATAGAGTAGACATTACCATCCGCCCGAGGCGCCGCCTCCGCCACTGCTACCACCACCCCCACCGCCAGTGCCGCCACTCCCGCCACCACCGAAACCGCCGCCAAAACCACCTCCTGGCCCCCCTGGGCCGCCTCGCCCCCCTGGACCGCCGGACTTGATAGCACCATCGTTAATTTTAGAGGCAATGCCAGTTAAGTGCGCAACAATACGCAGCGCAATTGCTGCGAGCGCACCAAGTATTCCTATCCATAGGCTACCGAAAGCCAAACCACAAAACATTCCCAACATGAATGCGCCTATAAACCATGGTACAGCTAGTGAAACTGCAGAGAAAAGTAACAGCGCTACTATATCGCCCTCGTCAAATTCCTCCGAGGAGCTGTCCGTCAAAGGGAGCTCTTCACCGTTAATCAGTGTTATAAGCGCGTCGGCTCCCGCCAGAACTCCTGCCGTATAGTTATCTTGTTGAAAATATGGTGCAATTATGTCGCTGATAATACGCCCCGCCGTTATGTCTGGTATTGCTCCTTCCAACCCATAACCAACTTCTATACGCATTTGTTTATCATCTACCGCTATTATCAATAGCACACCATCATCAATATTTTTGCGTCCAAGACCCCATTGACGAAATACCCTTTCCGCAAATGATTCTATGCTTTCATTATTAGTGGAAGGAACTATTAGTATCCCTAGCTGTGCACCTTTGTTTCTATTTAAATCTTCTAATCTTGAGTCAAGGCTTTCCGCTGTATCAACGTCCATAACGCCAGCCAAGTCATTTACCCATGCTTTAGCGGTAAATGTCTGTGTCGCAGAAACTGTTGGTGCCAATATGACAGCTATAGCTAGTATTAAAGGCGCCAGAATACGATATGCCATATACATACTCAGTTTGACTTAACGTTTCCAAACTGAACTTGTGGCGTCTCACTAATTTGATCTTCTATGTCTACCCCAAAGTTAGCACGGGTTTTATAACCAAATATTTTTGCCGTAATAAGGGTAGGGAATTGCCTAACGATTAGGTTATATTGCTGCACTGCCTGAACATATCTACCCCTTTCGGTAGCAATACGATTTTCCGTACCCTCTAGCTGAGTCATTAAGTCTCTGAATAATGCGTCACTTTTTAACTGAGGATAGTTTTCGGAAACCGCAAGCAATCGGGATAATGCTGACGACAGCTCGCTCTGAGCTTGCTGAAACTTAGCCATAAGATCTGGGTTATCAAGATCATCAACCGATATATTCATTTGACCTACCTTGGCTCTAGCCTGCGTTACTTCGGTTAATAAATCTCGTTCGTGAGCCATATAAGACTCAACCGAATTTACTAAGTTTGGAACCAGGTCGGCACGACGTTTATACTGGTTAAGAGTCTGCGACCAGGATGCGCTTACCTGCTCATCTAGTCGCTGAATTTCGTTATAGCCACAGCCTGACAAAAACGTTGCCAGTGCCAAGGTGAATATTAAGCCTACCAAACGTCTCATATTGAGATTCCTATATTTCAGTTAGATTTGGGTAGTAATAATAAATCAAAAAACAGTTTTTCTGCTTAAACATTAAAATAGCTGTTTTTCATATAAAGTAATTTTCCATATCATGAGTATCAGCCAAGAAGTGGCGCGCAGACGCACTTTTGCAATAATCTCTCACCCAGATGCGGGTAAAACCACATTAACCGAAAAACTGCTTTTATTCGCAGGAGCCATACAGATTGCGGGTAGTGTAAAAGCCCGCAAAGCTGCCAGACATGCATCTTCTGACTGGATGAGTATAGAGCAGCAGCGCGGCATTTCAGTTGCTTCTTCGGTGATGCAAGTTGAGTATCGCGATTGCGTTATCAATTTGTTAGATACACCAGGCCACCAAGACTTCTCGGAAGATACATACAGGGTGCTTACGGCCGTAGATGCGGCTCTAATGGTTATTGATGCTGCTAATGGTGTTGAGCCTCAAACAGAGCGGTTGCTACAGGTTTGTAGGGCTCGCAATACTCCCATCATAACCTTCATAAACAAGCTTGACCGTGAAGTTCAGGAACCCTTGGACCTTATATCAGAACTTGAGGCTCACCTGGACATGGATGTAATACCATTAGCATGGCCAGTTGGAATGGGCCGAAATTTTAAAGGGGTTTTCGATATACAACGTAACCATATGCGTGTATTTAAGGCCGGTCAGGACAGAAAACCCAACGAAGACGAAATAATATCTGAACTAAATAATCCAATACTTGAGGAACGCTTTGGCAGTACTTTTGCTGATGCGAAAGAAGAAATAGAGCTAGTTAGCGAAGCATCAGTTCCATTTAGCATCTCAGAGTTTCTTAAGGGCAAGCAGACACCTGTATTTTTTGGATCTGCAATAAATAACTTTGGTGTTCAAGAGGTTTTAGACGCCTTGGTAGATATGGCTCCGCCACCGGGACCGCGCAATGCTATAGAGCGCGATGTAATGCCCGATGAGAAAAAGTTCACTGGTATGGTCTTTAAAGTACAAGCAAACATGGATCCCGCACATCGTGATAGGGTTGCATTTGTGCGGGTAAGTTCGGGCCGTTTTGAGCGTGGCATGCGCCTGCGTATAGCAAGAACTGGCAAAGATATTCGGCTAAATAACGTGGTATCTTTTCTTTCACAAAGACGTGATATTCTTGAACAAGCCTACGCCGGAGACGTTATAGGTATACCTAACCATGGTGTTCTTCAGCTAGGCGATGTATTAACTGAAGGTGAAACAATACACTTCACTGGATTGCCATTTTTTGCTCCAGAGCTATTTCAGGCAGTTGAGGTAAAAGACCCCTTGCGAAGCAAACAGCTAAGAACAGGGTTAAAACAACTAGGTGAAGAAGGTGCCATTCAAGTGTTCAGGCCACAAGCTGGGGCAGGCTCACTACTGCTGGGCGCTATAGGACAGCTGCAATTTGAAGTTGTAGCAGAGCGTCTTGCAAGCGAATACGGTGTAGATGCCATGCTTATGCCTTCACGATATAACGTAGCAAGGTGGATAACCGCAGATGAACCTAAAGAGCTTGAAAAGTTCATACGTAGCAACCAATCTAATATTGCTTACGATGTTGTAGACGCACCAGCTTTTCTTGCCACATCTAGTGCACACTTACGTGTAACTCAAGATTTATATCCAAGTATAAAGTTCCATAATATGCGCGAGCACTCAGGTCAGGTGTTTAATGAATCCTAAGTTTATTATCGCGGAAGCATATAGCGCGATATACTACCATAGCGTTTTTTGATACAACGGTAATATGTCCTGGCGCGTACTTATTTTCCTAATACTAGTTGCCGCCGGCCTATCGGCTTGGGGCGGCGTAACTCTGGGCAACTGGCTAGTTGCTCACGGCCCAGTAGCGCCCCCAATTCCAGAAATTATAGGCGGACCTGGTAAAGAAATTTTGGATGCAGATGGCAAACCATATGTTGCGCAACCGCCACAACCTTTGGTAAGTGGCAGATTAGGAATTCCCGAGCTTAATGACCAAATAGAATGGGAAATAAAGGGCAAATCGCTAGCTCACAATAGATTTAGTTCGCCAATAGCTATTGGCGTAACCAGTATATCTATGCAAGAGGCTATAGATATAGCCCACGGAAACACACAAAAAGAAATAGAAGGCATTGCCAACGTTGGTGATCTTCTCAGCAAACAGCGTGGCCAAACAATACAACCTATAGATATCCCACCGGTGCCCGATACCCACTCAAACTCGACTAATGATGGTGATAGTAATTGGCAAGAACAGCTACGTGCCGATCTTAAAGCCTGCAGTAACGTTGGATTTTTCAGCCGTCCAAGCTGTTCGTGGAACGCACGTAATAAATATTGCGAACCTAATAACGCCTGGGGGCAAATACCCGAATGCCCCAGCAGGTCGTATTAAAAGGCTAATCACCCATTTGTGATTGCTGGTAGTTTTGTAGGCCTACCTGAGACACCAGTTCTATCTGGGTTTCCAGCCAATCTATGTGCTCTTCGGTATCGTTCAGAATATGTTGTAATAGGTCGCGAGACACATAGTCACGTACTGACTCACAATACTCAATGCCATCTTGAACCGTAACACGTGCACCAGACTCAAGCGCAAGATCACACTCTAAAATTTCTGGTAAGGTTTCTCCTATTCTAAGCTTGTGAAGATCTTGAAGATTTGGCAGACCCTCTAGCATAAAGATACGTTCAATTAACATATCAGCATGCTTCATCTCGCCTATAGATTCGTCATACACTTTTTTGCCAAGCTTAGTAAAGCCCCAGTTATCTAGCATGCGTGCATGTAGAAAATACTGATTTATAGCCGTTAGCTCATTTTTTAGTTGTTTATTAAGGTGCTGTATAACTACGGGATCGCCCTTCATATTACGCCTCCAGTTTTGATCCTACTATTATGCATCTATATTACTAGATACAGGGACAAAACTAATTATAAAGCGTAAATTAGGCTCGTTTAGCCACAACCTCGTGCAAGATACGGCTGGAATCGTTTGCTGCACTACCAATACCTATTTCAGGAACAGGACTGGACTTACGTGCATACCTACCACCAGGCAAGTATTCAATTGCAGTTTCAGCGCAACATCCACATACAGTTGCAACACCAAGAGTAGCCTGTAGATCTGCAAGGCTGTTAGCCCCGTTATCTACAGCATCGAGAACTTGGCGCTCATTGATGGCATTACATATACAAATATACATGTGCTCATTATGAACCGATCCTAAAT
>JAJYRX010000008.1 GCA_021793875.1 Pseudomonadota bacterium | reverse complement strand
ATCTAAAGTTTCGTAGTTCTTTATAGTGGTATCAGCTGCCATTTTGCCAAGGTATTCTCCGTGCGTGGTGCCACCCTGAACTCCAATGGTTTTACCCTTGAGCCCTGCAAAAATTTCTTCTGGTGTTTCTGCTTTTATTAGATCGCTGTCTGAGGATAGTATAAATATAGCGTCTTCAACCGCATATGGAACGCTGAAGTTTATGCGTTTTGCTCTTTCAGGAGTGTAAGACATACCTGAGATAATAAGGTCAAACCTTTTTGCATCAAGAGATGGAATTAGGCTATCGAATGCTTGAACAACAAACTCGCAATCGGCATCTAGCTCTTTACATAGGGCATCGCCTATATCAGCATCAAAACCAGTTACTTTGCCTGCTGCATCGACCATGCTCCAGGGTGGATAACCACCTTCGGTGCCTATTTTAAGTGATGTGGCAGCCGATACACTGGCGCTAAATACAAGCAAAGCGCTACATGTCAGGGTTTTTTTAATCAAGCTCATAATTCTATGACTCCTTTGGTTAAGACACGGAATATTATCCGGATGTATAAGATTATGACAACAAACCGCACATATTAACTTAAAGGTTGTAGAAATTGCTTAAGACGGGCAGTTTGGGGGTTGTCAAATAGATCTTGGGGGGCTCCATGCTCGGCTATTACGCCGTTATGCATAAACAGGGTGTGGCTGGAGACTTCGCGGGCAAACTGCATTTCATGTGTAACAAGTATCATTGTGCGCCCCTCATTAGATAACTCACGTATTACTCTTAAAACCTCACCAACCATTTCAGGATCTAGTGCGGATGTAGGCTCATCAAAGAGCATGACCTCGGGGTCCATTGCTAGAGCACGTGCTATAGCAACGCGCTGTTGTTGTCCACCAGACAGCTCTGATGGGTACGATTCGGATTTCTCTGCAAGCCCAACCTTGTTAAGTAGCTCAAGCCCTTTTTCAACGGCCTGTTGCTTGTGTAACCCTTTTACATGAATGGGGCCCTCTGTTACGTTTTGTATAACAGTGCGGTGGCTCCATAAGTTGAAGTTCTGAAAAACCATTCCCAATTTAGTACGAACTTTTTCTAGCATTTTGTGATCTTTAGTGATTACATGCCCATCTTTTTTGTGACGACTTTCAAGAATGTTGTCACCAATTTGAATTTCGCCTTTATCGGGTACTACTAAATGGTTAATGCATCGTAACAGAGTGCTTTTACCTGAGCCGGATGCGCCTATTATTGATAGTGTGTCGCCTTTACGTGCATGAAAAGATATGCCCTTAAGAACCTTATTATCACCAAAAGACTTATGTATATCTCGAACCTGCACGGCAGGTTCGCTAGACAGTGTGGCATAAGCATTATTATTCACAGCTGCTTCCTTAAGCATCAGGTATGTTTAGTAGCAGGCTAGCTACATTAAAATAAATTAGAACACCAACTCCATCACATATGGTGGTAACAAGCGGTGCACTTGCTGATGCAGGGTCTAGCTTGAATCTATTGAGCAGGAATGGAAGTGACATACCAATAATGCTGCCAACAATAACAATTAGTATCATGGTTAGCGAAACAACTATGGCTACTTCTTTCCCGCCACGCCAGTACCCTAAGGTTGATACTGCTAGTGCCATACTAAGACCTAATAGTAGCGAAACAGCCAGTTCTTTTCCTAGTAAGCGGAACCAGTCTTTGGCTTGAACGTCAGCTGTTGCCAATGCACGTACCATAAGAGTGGCACTTTGTGACCCTGCATTACCGCCGCTATCAATAAGCAGTGGTAAGAAGAAAACTAAGGATACGATTTGAGCAATTAGATCTTCAAAGTGAGCAAGGCTGGCACCAGAGAAAATGTTTCCAAACACGAGTATTACAAGCCAACCGACCCGATTCCTATACAGAGAAAATATTGTTGCATCGCTAAGTGAGGTTGTAAGTCTGGCAACAGCACCTAGCTTATGTTGATCTTCGGTGCTTTCTTCTTCTGTTACGTCTAGAGCGTCGTCATGTGTAACTATACCTACCATTTGTCCTGCTTCGTTTATTACTGGTATAGCTATGAGGTCGTAGCGAGCAATTAGTCTTGCAGCTTCGGCTTTTGGGTCGTTAACATGTGATGAGATTACGCCCTTCACCATTATGTCTTCAATGCGCTCGTGAGGTTTGGCTAGTAACAAGTCTCTTAATGAAACAGCGCCTACGAGGTGACGATCTGAGTCTAGTACGTATCCCTGATATATAGTTTCCACATCAGGTGCTTCCATTCTTATGGTATCTAGGGCCTGTGTAGCAGTCTGATCAGCACCAAGAGTTACGTATGCTGATGTCATTATGGAACCAACGGTTTCCTCATCATAGCTGGCTAGTTGTCGTATGTCTTCACGTTCTGCGTGTGCTAGACCCGGCAAAACAGCCCATCGTTCGGATTCGCTAAGGCGGTTATATAGGTCGGCGCGCTCGTCGTGGTCCATTAACTCAAAAACAGATGCCAGCTGGCGCCTAGACATACCAGATGCTAATGCTGCTTGCATAGCAGGACGTAGGTAGCCAAATATAGAGGCTTGTTGCCTAGCCTCCATAAGTGTCACTATGCGTCGAGCAGCATCGACCTCGAGCTCGGAAACGAGCTCTGCAATGTCTGCATCGGGAAGATCAAGCAGCATTTTGGCTGCGTTTTCATAGTTCTCCCTTTCGACCAACTGATTGAGTTCTTCTATGTGTTGTTGTAAATCCATTGCTCTTCCTAGCCAGAAAGACAACACTACAGTGTAAACTATAATGATTTGCTATCTTTTAATTTCCTGAATTTTACGGCACCGTATTCTTAATATGACTACTATTCTTGAGAACATTCCAGTTGGCCAGAAAGTTGGTATTGCATTTTCTGGCGGCCTAGACACCAGCGCAGCCCTATTATGGATGCGTGAAAAGGGCGCTATTCCTTATTCATACACTGCTAACCTTGGGCAACCAGATGAGCCCGATTACGATGAAATTCCACGTAAAGCTCTAGAGTACGGTGCTGAGCATGCACGCTTGGTAGACTGTAGGCCTCAGCTAGTGGCAGAGGGTATAGCAGCTTTGCAGTGTAGCGCCTTTCATGTAACAACAGCTGGTGTTACATACTACAACACCACCCCTTTGGGCAGGGCTGTTACCGGAACCATGCTGGTTTCTGCCATGAAAGAAGACGATGTTCATATATGGGGCGATGGCAGCACATATAAAGGCAACGATATAGAACGCTTCTACCGTTACGGTTTGTTAACCAATCCCGAGCTTAAAATATATAAGCCATGGCTAGACCAATTGTTCATCGATGAACTTGGTGGTCGTTCAGAAATGTCTGAATACATGCAAAAAGCTGGTTTTGATTACAAAATGTCCGCTGAAAAAGCATATTCTACCGATTCAAACATGCTTGGCGCTACCCACGAAGCAAAAGATCTTGAATACCTTAACGCCAACGTCAGAATTGTACACCCAATAATGGGTGTTGCGTTCTGGCAACACGATGTAGAAATTAAACCAGAAGAAGTAACTATCAGGTTTGAGGAAGGTCATCCTGTAGCAATTAACGGCCAAGAGTTTTCTGATAGCGTAGAGCTGATGTTAGAAGCAAATAGAATAGGTGGTCGACATGGTCTTGGTACAAGTGATCAAATAGAAAATAGAATAATTGAAGCCAAAAGTCGTGGTATTTACGAGGCACCAGGAATGGCTCTTTTGCATATAGCTTATGATCGTTTGGTTACTGGAATACATAATGAAGACACCATAGAGCAGTACAGAATAAATGGTATAAGGCTTGGGCGCCTTCTATATCAAGGTCGTTGGTTCGATCCCCAAGCAATAATGCTACGTGAAACCGCACAGCGGTGGGTGGCAAAAGCAATTACCGGAGAGGTCACTATAGAGTTGCGTCGAGGCAACGATTACTCTATTCTCGATACCAAATCTAATAACCTTACCTATCATCCTGAACGCTTAACAATGGAAAGTGGTGACTCAACATTCTCGCCACGAGATCGCATTGGCCAGCTTACTTTGCGCAATCTAGATATAACTGATACTCGCGACAAGTTATTTACTTACAGTAAGGTTGGGCTTATATCGTCAACGGCAACGTCAGGTGTTCCTACTTTGTCTGATAAGAAGTCTAAAAGTTAAAAAGCTATTGTGGTCCAAGAAGCAAAAACTCCATTAAAGCTTTTTGTACATGTAGGCGGTTCTCAGCTTCATCCCATACAACGCTCTGAGGGCCGTCTATAACATCTGCATCGACTTCTTCGCCTCTATGGGCCGGCAAGCAATGCATAAATAAAGCGTTAGGCTGTGCAGCCGACATCATTTGACTGGTTACTTTCCAGTTAGAGAAATCTTTTTTGCGCTGCTCATTTTCTTCTTCGAAGCCCATACTAGTCCATACATCAGTGGTTATAAGGTGTGCACCTTCACAGGCTTTTAACGGATCAGAGAATACTTCCAGAACATTTGACCCCGGGTTCCCGGTGTGTACCGGGTCAAGTCCATACCCACTTGGTGCAGAAAAATTGACCTTAAAACCCAGTATTTCAGCTGCTTGTACCCAGGTGTAGGACATGTTGTTGCCATCACCGATCCAGGCTACAGTTTTACCCTCTATGGATCCGTGGTGTTCTATAAACGTAAATATATCAGCTAGTATTTGACAAGGGTGATATTCATTCGTTAGGCCGTTTATTACAGGTACTCGTGAGTGAGCGGCAAAACGTTCTATACGTGATTGCTCAAAGGTACGAATCATTACTATATCTACCATTCGTGAAATAACACGTGCGGTATCTTCAATAGGTTCTGATCTGCCTAGCTGCGAGTCAGATGCAGTTATGTGAATTACTTCACCGCCAAGTTGATACATACCTGCTTCAAAAGAAACGCGAGTACGCGTGCTTGCTTTCTCGAATATCATAGCAAGCGTTCTATCGTGAAGGGTGTGGTGTGGTTTGTACTGCTTGAATTTGGTTTTTATAAGCCGGGCACGTTCTAGTATGTATTGGATTTCTTGTTTGGAGAAGTCTTTAAATTGCAGAAAGTGTCTTAATGGGCCAGTCGTAGGTAAAGTATCAGCCATATCAACCTTTTTACTAATGTGGATTATAAAAACCTAGATTATTAAAATATACCCTTGGCAAGAGGTTTTTAAATACCTCTTAAACCCAAAACAACTATCATATACAATTCACAGCAAAACGGCTTCCTAAATTTGTTTGTATGCCGTGAATAGTCAGTGGAATTTTATGTCAGATAAAGTACAGCAGTTCGTAATTCATGGCGTAACTAACAGTGGTAAACGGTTTCGTCCCAGTGACTGGGCAGAGCGTTTAGCTGGTGTTATGTCACAGTTCAGGCCTGCCGGCTCTACAGGGGGGCATCTGACGTATTCACCCTATGTAATTCCTAGGGTAATTAATGATGAAAGGTGTGTGGTGGTCGATCACAGGTTGCGTGAGCTAGAGCCGTTGGCGTGGCAGTTTATTTGTGATTTTGCAGAAGATAACGATCTGAAAACTACAGGAAGTCCAGATTAATAAGTCAACAACAAAAGCCGATGGCTGTAGACATCGGCTTTTTAAATTTAATAGCTAAGAGCTATTAGGCTATTGCTTTTATAGCCGCGGCAAGGCGACTCTTGTGACGTGCAGCTTTGTTTTTATGGATAATGTTTTTATCGGCTACTCTGTCGATAACGCTTGTAGCCTTACGATAGGCTGTTTGCGCTGTTTCTTTATCGCCAGCATCTATTGCTTGACGAACTCGTTTTATATATGTGCGCATCATGGAGCGCATGCTTGCATTGTGCTTGTTGCGCGCAACCGACTGACGGGCACGCTTACGGGCTTGGGCGGTATTGGCCATGTTGGTGCAAAAAACTCTTTAATTAGTTAAGTTGAAATAAGCTGTTATAAGCTAAGCACTAAATAATAAACTAGAAGCTGCGTTGTGTAAAGTGACGGAGCCTGAATCCTGCTATATATAGACTTATGGCATATATTGTTACCGCCAACCCTACAACTGTAAAAAGGGTAAATGCTCTTTTTGCTGGGTGGTCAGCTAGTGCTATCCAGTCTATATAATTATTTATATATAAAACTGACGATGTCATGGCTGCCACAGGTATGATAACTTTAATTATAAAAATGACCCAATCGTACGAAGGTTGGTAAATTTTCTGCTTGCGTAAAAGAAACAAAAGGGCGACGGCGTTTATACATCCGCCAATTCCTATAGATAGGGCAAGGCCAGCGTGGCCCAAGTATGGTACCAATAGCAGGTTTAGTAACTGAGTAGTTATAAGAACGATAACGGCTATTTTTACCGGAGTTTTTATGTTTTTTCTAGCATAGAAGCCTGGCGCCAATATCTTGACAGCCAGTATTCCAGGCAAACCTACAGCATAAGACATTACAGCAAGCTTGGTTTGAGCAACATCTGATTGGTTGAAGGCACCATAGTTGAATAATGTGGCAACTAGGCCATCTGAGAGGGCAGCCATACCTGCAGCTGCCGGAAGCCCTAGTATTACAGTTAGCTTAAGGCCCCAGTCCATTAAACTACTGTACTCATTAGCCTTGCCCTGTGCAAAAGCGGAGCTAAGATTAGGTAATAAAACCGTGCCAAGTGCGACCCCTAGCAGGGCAGTTGGGAACTCCATTAACCTATCTGCAAAAGACAGCCAAGTAACACTTCCAGATTGGAGCCAGGTAGCAATATTAGTATTGATAAGAATGGATATTTGAGCTACTGATACACCAATTATTGCTGGCATCATTTGGCGCATAAGAAACTGTACAGTACTGTCGCTCCAGGCTGACCTTAAATTTTTACTTATCTTGGGTGCTAGCCCGATTTTAACTAAAGCAGCCCACTGTACAGCAAGTTGAGAGGCTCCGCCTGCCATCACTCCTGCAGATAATGCATATATAGGTTCAGAAAAATATGGAGTTAGCCATATGCATGCAATTATCATGCATACATTAAGCAGTACAGGCGTAAATGCAGGAACCACAAAATTGCGCCAGGTATTAAGAATTCCTGATGCAAACGCCACCAGAGACATGCAAAGAATGTATGGAAACATCATTCTAGTCATCCATACTGCAGCATCGAAACCTTCTTTATTGGAGGCTTTCAGCATACCTGTAGCCATTGCACCAACTACCCATGGAGCTAACACTATTCCACCTAGGGTAACCAGCATTAGGGCTACAGTTAATAGTAGAGCGACCCTGTCAAGTATCTGCTGTACGCGCTCATGAGATTCTGTACTGCGAGCTTGCCCGATTATTGGTACGAATGCTTGTGCAAATGCACCTTCGGCAAATAATCTACGTAAAAGGTTGGGAATTCTGAATGCAACCCAAAATGCATCAGTTAATGGACCTGCTCCGAAGGTGCTTGCTACCAGTATGTCGCGTATTAACCCTGTTATTCGCGATAATAAGGTGAACGCACTAACCGTTGCTGCTGACCGAAACAGGCCCATACTTATTACTTTGTAGATCTATTTTGGCGCCATACGTATGGCACCATCCAGACGTATAGTTTCGCCATTGAGCATGTCGTTAGTGATAATGCTGTTGACCAGTTTTGCGTAGTCTTCAGGGGTTCCCAAACGCGATGGGAACGGTATGCTTGCTGCTAGCGAGTCTTGCACCTCTTGTGGCATAGAGAACATCATGGGTGTTGCAAATATGCCGGGTGCAATTGTCATGCAACGTATACCGCTGCGTGAGAGATCTCTAGCAATAGGAAGAGTCATACCTACCACACCACCTTTGGAAGCGGAGTATGCTGCCTGACCAATTTGACCATCGAAGGCTGCCACAGAGGCTGTATTTATTATTACTCCACGTTCGCCGGTTGACTCTGGTTCATTCTTGCTCATTGTTTCTGCAGCTAGGCGTATCATGTTAAAACTACCCACAAGGTTAACGTTTATAACCTTTTGAAATAGCTCAAGATCGTGTGGGCCGTTGCGTCCAACTGTGCGTGATGCTGGAGCTATACCGGCACAGTTAATTAGTCCAAAAAGGCTTCCTAGCTCAACAGCAGACTTTATGGCTGACTGCCCATCATCCTCTTTGGTAACATCGCAATGAACATATATTTGTCCAAGCTCTTCGGCAAGCTTTTTGCCGGCTTCATCTTGAACATCGGCAATTACAACTTTACCCCCATTGCTTGTAAGCATACGCACTGTGCCTGCTCCGAGTCCAGATGCTCCGCCAGTAACAATAAATACTTTGTCTTTTATTTCCATATGTGCCTCTTGTTAGTAATTATGTGCCGTCAGGCTATTAACACTTCCATTATGCGCTTACGTATTTCTTCAACTGTTCCTAGACCTGATATTTTCGCGTATCTAGGTGCCCCATCTTCTGCGTTTTTGGCCCATTCAGAATAGTACTTAACCAGTGGTTGTGTTTGATTTTTATAGACCTCTAGACGGTTTCTTACTGTTTCTTCACGATCGTCATCGCGCTGGACGAGAGGTTCACCAGTAATATCATCAAACCCATCTTTTTGCGGGGGGTTAAAAGTAGTGTGGTATGTTCTGCCACTAGAAGGGTGAACCCGTCTTCCGCTCATTCGTTCTATTATGTTTTCTTCTGGAACGTCTATTTCTATTACGTAATCTAGTTTTATATTTTTATTTTTTAATGCGTCTGCCTGGGGTATTGTTCTTGGAAAACCATCGAACAGGTAGCCTTTTTCGCAGTCTGGATCTTTAAGGCGGTCTTGTACCAGCCCTATTATTATTTCGTCTGAAACTAGCTGACCCGCATCCATTACCTTTTTAGCTTTAACGCCTAGGGGAGTTTGTGCTTTTACAGCAGCTCTAAGCATATCACCAGTAGCAATTTGTGGAATATTAAACTCTTGCGTTATGTATGCCGCTTGTGTGCCTTTACCGGCTCCGGGAGGCCCCAGAAGTATCAATCGCATGTAGATCTCCTGAATTTATCATGCAAATTGTTTGATTATGCCGCAACAATGTATATATTGCACTGTATTGCGGAAAAAATAGTTATTTATATAGCTGTGGTTATAACCCATGCGACCAATACGAGCGCACACGCTCAAGGTCTTGCTGAGTATCCACACCGCCCAATATGTCGTGGTTGAGACGCTCTACAGCAATAGCAAATCCATTTTCTAATGCTCTGAGCTGCTCTAGAGACTCTATTGACTCTAACTGACCTGTAGGTAGTTGCGAAAACGACTGCAGAAAACTATTACGAAATGCATATATTCCTATATGATGCATAGCCTGGATATGATTACCATCTCGAGAAAATGGTATGCTAGCTCGCGAAAAATACAACGCTTCATCTTTATAGTTGCAAACCACCTTAACCACATTAGGGTTATGAAGCTGTTCGTCTCTAGAAATTATGCTTGCGCATGTGGACATAACACAAGCTGGGGAATTTGATAGTTTATTTGCCACTTTATTTATAATTTGTGGCTGAATTAGAGGCTCGTCTCCCTGCACGTTAACTACAATTCTATCTACATCTAAATTTAATGATCTGGCCGCCTCAGCTATACGGTCTGTACCACTAGTGTGGTTGCGGCTCGTTAAAACAGCTTCAATATTGAAGCTGTGTGCTATTTTCAATACATCGTTGGAGTCTGTTGCTATTATTACTCTGGTAGCGTTTGACTTATGAGCCTGAAGTGCTGTTCGCACAACCATTGGTTTGCCATGAATATCTAGAAGTGGCTTGCCGGGCAAACGGGTAGATTCCATGCGTGCAGGAATTATTACAACGAAATCCATGATTTTATTCTTTTATATTCACTAATTAGTGCCATCAAGTGCACGTGCTTCCGATTCCAACATGATTGGTATTCCGTCGCGTATGGGGAATGCTATTTTATCAGACTTACAAATAAGCTCTTCATCACCTTTTTTATAATTTAGTTTTGATTTGCACACCGGACAAACCAAAACGTTCAATAGGTTTGCTTCCATAGGAGCTCCTTAAGTTTTATGGCTATAGTTGGGCTAAACGTCGTGTGATGTGGTCAATCCAGTCTGGGTTTGAAAATACCGGCTCAACCTCTATAGACCAAACTCTATCATCATTTATATTGTCGCACTTGATGGCATCTTTAGCTGTAACAACAATTATTTCCTGATTAATATCCTGAAAATCAGATTGTGTAATTTTGCCATGATCGGGTAGGGTGCGAGTGAACCCTATTTGAATGTCAAGGTTAGCCAGCATAGCGAAGAATCGTTTGGGGTGTCCTATACCTGCTACAGCTGCGATAGGTGTATCTATGTGTTTTACCAACCATTCTTCCCACTGTATTCGTTTGCCAGTAGAAATATGCATGGCATAAGTTGGTTTAAGCATCATGGTTGTTTGATATGGTTTAAGCCTAATGCTATTGTCGTCAGCTTTGTCTTGTTGATCAGGTATAGATAGCTGGTTAGTTATTATGACGTCTGCTTGATTGAGTCGTTGCTCTGGTTCACGTAGAGGCCCTGCCGGTAGGAGAAGACCGTTTCCTATACCTCTAGAGTCTTGAACAATAATTTCAATATCGCGATCCAATTGCAGATGCTGAAGCCCGTCATCAGAAATTATTACATTTGTCTCAGGATACTCTTTAAGAAGGAGCTGTACTGCTTCTACTCGTTTAGGGTGAACGGACACAGGTACATTAGTGCGGCTACTGATCAGAGCAGGTTCATCGCCAAAAGTGTTTGGGTCAAGCCTTCCACGTCCGGCCTGGGCTTTACCAGTAGACTTTACTCCATAGCCGCGGCTTACGACACCTGGCCGCCATCCTTTTTCAAAAAGTGTTTGGGTTAGAGATATAACCACGGGTGTTTTTCCAGTACCACCAACGAAAATGTTTCCAACTATTATTACTGGTACGTTAGGGTGCCAGCCTGGATTATGTAGATAGGTTTTATGCTTGCGCTTTATAACACGTGCCGTAATCCATGACAGTGGAGTAAGAGCAATGCTAATTGGATTTATGCTTGACCAAACTCTGTGCGCAAGTTGTTCTAACTTTGCTTTCAAAGTCAATTTGACCCCCTTTGAGTGGCAAAGTAAACCTTTTGAATATTAGCCATAGATGCAGCTTCCATTATTTTAGTTACGGCCTCGTGAGTGGCCTGGGCATCGGCGTTGATTATAAGTTCGTTAGTAGGAGTACTTTTAGCAGTTTCAGCTATTACATTTGATATTTCCCTGGATGAACTGCCCTGTAATGATCGGTTGTTAATCATATATGCACCATCGCGAGAAATGGTTATTGTCATGCCGGGGATATCGTTAGAAGATGCTGTTGCTTGTGGCAAGTTAACTTCCATATGATACTGTTTTGTGAATGTTGTAGTAGCGGCAAGAAATATAAGAACCACAAGAAGCACATCAATAAGTGGAACTAGGTTTATTTCAAGCGCCTCCTCTGTGGTGTTAGGTCGGAAGTTCATGACGTCGACTCATTGCTTATCAGTCGGTCTAGCGCACTTGCTTCCTGCTCCAGACGGTGTAGATAGAAATCTACTTTAGTTCGAAACATTCTATGAAAAGCTAGAGCCGGTATTGCTATGATTATTCCGAAAGCAGTGTTATACAGTGCCATGGATATACCTCTAGCTAATTGTGAAGGGTCACCTCCAGAAAGGGTATAAGCCCCGAATATTTCTATCATTCCTATAACGGTACCAAATAACCCCAACAATGGTGCTATAACTGCAATTGTGGCAAGAGCTGGTAGGTATCGATTCAGCCTAAACGCAACATCTTTTCCCACCGACTCTATGGCTGACACTCTGTATGTCTCGGGTTGCCCTCTGTTTGCCAAAACTTCGGCAAGTACACGCCCTAGTGGAGCCCGTGATGCCAGTCTAATAATTGCTTCAGGTGAGTCTTTATTCTGCCTGTAAAGGTCAAGTGCGTAACCGGTCATTCTTGCTGGCAGAACATATGCTTGTCTAAGTGATAAGGAACGTTCAATTATTAGTGCCAGGCAAAGAACAGACGTAGCCACCAATAACCAAACAGGCCATCCGGCAGCGGTCAGAATATGTTGCAAAGCAATAACTCCTAATTAACTATAGGAATGATTCTAGCGCATGCAGGTGTTCATAGTCATGGCTAGCGCATTGTTTTATTCATAGTATCCACAAAAGCTGTGGATAATTATGTGTATAAATTGTCATAATCATTGGTTATGATTGGGCTAGAGGTTGAATGGTTGATTTTTAACCAACAGTACGTGTTCGCGAAACTCATTTAAAATCAATGGGTTGCATGTATAAGGTGTTGTGTTACATTAGAAATGTTCAAGAATGCATTGATTTTCGCATGGCTTGACAAAATTGATTTGTCTGTGGACAGAAAAATACTGTGAATACATATTTATGAGCATAAATTTAAATAAAAACCATAAGGAAAGGGTGTTAACGGTAAGTCAGTTAAACCGTATTGTTACGCAACTCTTACGTACTTCAATCGGGAAAGTTTGGGTTACTGGAGAAATCTCAAACTTTACACAAGCAGCTTCGGGTCATTGGTATTTTTCTATTAAAGATGATAACGCATTGATTCGTGCTGTTATGTTTCGTTCTAGATCAATTCCATTAGGATTTATTCCAAAAGAGGGCGATAAACTAGATTTTTATGGTTCGGTTGGGTTGTATGAACCACGCGGAGATTTTCAACTTCAAGTTGATATCATGCGCAGGGCAGGACGCGGAAACTTATATGAACAGTTTTTACAGCTTAAAGAGAAGCTTGAACAAGAGGGCTTGTTCACTGCAGATGCTAAAAAGACAATAAATCAATATCCTAAAGTTATTGGCGTTATTAGCTCCACCAAGGCAGCAGCGCTTCAGGATGTAATAAGTACCCTTAAGCGCAGGGCGCCACATGTGAAAATTATTGTTTATCCTTCGCCGGTGCAAGGGGGGCGAGCGGCATTTGGCATAACATCTGCAATAAGCTCCGCTGTTTCACATAACGTTGCTGAGACTCTACTTCTTGTTAGAGGAGGTGGCAGCATTGAAGACTTATGGTGCTTTAATGATGAGTCTGTTGCAAGAGCTATATTCAATTGTCCTATTCCAGTGATATCGGGAGTAGGGCATGAGACAGATTTTACAATTGCAGACTTTGTTGCCGATTTGCGCGCACCAACTCCAACTGCAGCGGCGGAACTTGTCTGTAAGTCTCGAGCAGACTGTGTTGATGAGCTACTAAGCTTAAAGAAAGACCTAAACGATGTTTTCATTGATATTATTGATAAGGCTGCAATGCGTCTAGACAGGTCTATGCTCAAGTTGGTGTCTCCGCTAGATCGTGTTAAACGTCAGCGCGATGAATTGTATTTTTTTAAAAATCGCATGTACTCTGCAATGCAGTCTGCATATATGCAGTCATGCAACCAATTTAATTTGATTAGCGGTGAGCTGTCTTATAGACTACCTAATGTGGCCGAGCATTCTAAACGTGTTGATAACTTACATAGACGGTTAGATAGTACCGTAAATGCTAATAAGAGCAATCTACAACACGATCTTGCTAGGTTATATAATGTACTTAAATCACTTAATCCTAGGCGAGTTCTAGGACGAGGTTATGCCATAGTGAAGAGTAAAAATAAAGGTGTCGTCACTAGCTCGCTAGACCTAACTCAAGGTGAAGTACTTGACGTAGAGTTCAAACAAGGAAGTGCTAGGGTTACTGTTACAGATCTCAGCTCCCTGTTATGATCATCTGTTGAACTGTTAATATATCTAATATAAAAGTTAACTTATTAAAGGAAAATGTTATGGCTTTCACGCTTCCTCCTTTGCCCTATGAATTAGATGCACTGGAGCCACATATTTCTAAAGAGACGCTCGAATATCACTACGGTAAGCATCATGCCACCTATGTAACCAATTTGAATAATCTGGTTAAAGGTACTGAAAACGAATCCAAATCACTAGAGGAAATTGTTAAAAACTCATCAGGTGGCCTTTTTAATAATGCTGCTCAGGTTTGGAACCACACCTTTTACTGGAATGGTTTGTCTCCAAACGGCGGTGGTGAGCCAACTGGCGCTTTAGCTGAGGCAATAAATGCCAAATGGGGTAGCTTTGAAAAGTTCAAAGAAGAATTTAACAAAGCCGCCGCGGGTAATTTTGGCTCAGGCTGGACATGGTTGGTTAAAAAGGAAGACGGCACTTTAGATATAGTAAATACCGATGATGCTGAAACCCCATTAACAACCAATGACACTCCCTTGCTGACGTGTGATGTTTGGGAGCACGCTTATTACATTGATTACCGTAATGCAAGACCTAAGTATCTAGAAAACTTCTGGAATCTGGTGAACTGGGATTTTGCTGCTGGTAATATGTAAGCACATTCCATGTTGAGGCCCCGTTGTTATTTACTAACGGGGCTTTTTTTATTTAAGCCATCCACTTTAGCACCTATAGATATATTATTATTCGCAAACCACCCTTGGTTCATTTCAAGAGCATATAAAATAGGCACACTTGGGCAGAAGCTCTGTTTAGTGTAGGGCGGCATGTCATGCAAGTCTGTAATTAGTCCGGTTTTATCTATAAAGGCAATAGTTAACGGTAATGGTGTATTCTTCATCCAGAAGCACGGCATGGCTGGTTTTTCGAATACAAATAGCATACCGTTGTCTTTGTCCAGTTTATTTCTAAACATAAGACCGTAATTACGGCTTTGCTCGGTGCTAGCAATCTCTGCTGTAATTTCCTTGTTATTTATTTGTAGTTTTGTGACAGGAAGTTTAAACGCCTGAGGGTGAACGTTAGCGCACCATGAGACACCTGCAGAAAAGCATACAATTGCTAATAATGACTTGTGTATTCTTCTGCTAATAGCAAAAGCGGGGCTAAGCAGCCCCGCTTTTATAAACTGAGCTGGCATTTTGAGTATTGTACTTTATGGTTTTTGTTATTATGCCGCTGTAATATTAAGGGCTTGTTTTCCTTTTGGGCCTTGAGCTATTTCAAAGCTAACTTTCTGACCTTCTTTAAGGGTTTTAAAGCCGTTCATTTGAATGGATGAAAAATGTGCAAAAAGGTCTTCACCACCGTCGTCCGGAGTTATAAACCCGAACCCTTTGGCATCATTAAACCATTTTACTGTTCCGGTTAGCTTGTTGTCGTTGCTTTCCAGGGGTGTTGCAGTTGTTTCAGACATGCGGACTGCCTCTTGACTAATTATCTAAATGTTAAATACTAGGATGCAAGGTGATAAAACTTACAACCCAACGGATTCTGGCATGCCGGCACACTGTCAAGCACTCAGAATACTGTCATAATGCTTAATTTGACCCTATGTCGTCAACTATGGAAACCACTAGTATTGGTAACTTTTAGTAGGCAAAAGCCCTAGGTTTTAGTAAAAAACAATTATGGAAACGGGAATTGGTACAACAGAAGTGATAGAGCAGGTGGAAGATACAGTAGCGCCGCCGCCAATGTATCAGGTTGTTATGCTCAACGATGATTACACACCTATGGACTTTGTTGTGATGGTATTGCAGCGTATATTTAAGAAAAACCCAGAAGAGGCAACTAGAATCATGCTCACTATCCATCACAAAGGACGTGGCATTTGTGGTGTGTATACTCGTGATATAGCGGCCACAAAGGTAGATATGGTGATGCTAGCTGCAAACCAGCATCAACATCCGTTGCAATGCATAATTGAACCAGTTGATATTAACCCTGCCCAATAGTGTATAGCTTCGAATAATTATGCTACCGTAAGTCTAAGCATTAGAATTGTTTAAGAACATTTGTTCACTCCGATACAGGAGGAAACGTGATTTCCGAAGAACTTGAAGTCAGTCTGCATATGGCCTTTGTAGAGGCTCGCTCTGCTAGACACGAATTTATAACCGTTGAGCATTTACTGCTAGCCTTACTAGATAACGCAGCGGCAGTAGAGGTGCTGCGTGCCTGTATGGCAAATATTGATGAGTTGCGAGACAGTTTGCGTAAGGCAATTTCCGAAAATACACCCGTATTACCAGGCCCCGATGAGGCAGATACTCAGCCAACATTAGGGTTCCAGCGTGTAATTCAGCGTGCAATTATGCATGTGTCCTCCAGCGGGCAAAACAAAAAGCCAGTAACCGGTGCAAATGTATTGGTTGCTATATATGGTGAAAAAGACTCCCACGCTGTATATTTTCTTCAAAAGCAAGGGGTTTCCAGGCTTGATGTCGTAAACTATATAGCCCATGGCATATCCAAAGA